>CAMBRJ010000011.1 GCA_945870175.1 Gemmatimonas phototrophica | reverse complement strand
GGTGGCAGCAGCGCGCGCGCGCATCGCGGCCGGGGATACCTCGCGATCGCTCAAGGCGGCCGAAGCCCTGTTGTCGTCGTGGGACCGACAGTACACGCGCGTGAATACCGGCGCGCGACTGTTCGAAACCGCCGTGGGCCAGACCACCGCACGGTTGTACGACGAATTCATTCCCGCGAAATCCAAGACGCGCGTGGTGACGCCGAGCGAGTCGCGGCTGCTGCAGCTGCTGGCCGACTCGGCCAACGTATGGTGGGATGACCGGCGCACGAGTGACGTGCGCGAAGATCGCAACGTGATTCTCGCACAGGCCCTGCGCGCGGCGTACGACACGCTGGTCACGGAGTACGGTGATCCGGCGAAGACGCCATGGACGTGGGGACGCGTGGCGCCAGCGAAACCGAATCACCTGCTGCGCCTGGCGGGTTTCGCGGCGCCGGAAATGCCGATCGACGGCGGGCGTGGCACGCTCAACCCGTCGGTCAGTTCGAGGCGCGCGAATTTCGGGGCGAGCTGGCGCATGGTGGTCGAGATGGACAAGGAGCCGCGCATTCGTGCGGTGTACCCGGGCGGACAGAGCGGCAATCCCGCGAGCACGCGCTATCTCGATCGCTATGCGATGTGGGCCAACGGACAGCTCGATAGCGTGCGTACGCCGCGCCGCGCACAAGACCTCGCGGCGTCGGATACACGCGCCGTGCTCACTCTCACGCGCTGAACGGGCCGCCGACCATGTGGATGAATCTGATCAGCGCGATCCTGCTGCAATTCGTGGCGCAGCGCTTTCTGGGCGTGTGGGGCGCGGCGGTGGCCGGTCTCCTCACCGGTGTGATGTTCCGGCAAGGGGGCGCGATTCGCGCCGGCGCGTTCTCCGCCGCGCTGGCCGCCGCGGTGTTGTTGATCGCGGCCGCCGAGCGCGGCGTCGCGCTCACGGAGTTCGCGGCCACGATCGGCCACAACTTCTCGCTGCCGGGTTGGGCGGTGTTGGTGGTCACGCTGGCGCTGCCAGCGGTGCAGGCCGGCAGCTTTGCCGGCCTGGTGAGTCGTGTGCTGCGGAAGGAACGCGTCGCGATCACCTGAGTGACGCGAGGTTACTTCGAGGCCCCATCGAGCTCCGTCCACAGGCGACGGATGGCGATGGGGCTTTGCTGTTCGGCCAGGAACCACTTCGCGTACGGGCCCCAGTTGACCTGCGCGATCGCCTGATCGACGGTGAGTCCAGCGGCCTTCAGCCGTTTCACTTCGGCGATCACCGCCACCAGTGATTCGCGAAAGGTCACGAGTTCTTCGCGCGACACCTTCGCGTCTTCGATGAAGCCGTGTCCCGGAATGAACCGGTCCACGTTTTTGAGGGCGAGCGCGCTGTCGATCGTGCGCACCCATTCGGCGCCGTAGGCCGAACGCATGGCCGGGAACACACGGTTGAGATACGCCTCGCTCATGAACACCAGCTTCTCCGACGGCACTTCGACCATGAGGTCACCGCCGGTATGCGCGCGTCCGAGGAAGCGCACCCGCACGTTGATACCGCCAAGATCGATGGTCTCGTTGTCGCTCGTCATGGCGGCTGTCGGCATCACCACCGCCGGGCGATTGGCCGCCGCGGCCGCCGCCGAGTCCTTCTTGAGCTGCGCCAGCGAGTTGGCGTGCACGATGAACTGGATGTCCTTGGGCAACGCGCTGTTGCCAGCCGTGTGGTCGCCGTGATCGGAGCCCACCACGTACCACTTCACCGGCAGCGACGAGAGCGTCTTGATCTTGTCGAGCATGGTCTGCGTGGCCTGCACACTGCCTTGCCCATCGGCCACCAACACCCCGTTGCGTCCGATCACGATCAGACTGACGGTCGTGAAACCGGGCTGTCGGATCTCTTCGTAGCCATAGACCTTGTCGCTCAGCTTCACGAAGCGCGGGAAGGCCGTGAGCGGAACGCCGCGCACCGCAGGGTCGGCGGTGCGAACAGGAGACTGGGCCTGCAGCGAGGTCGCGGCGGCGGCGAACAGAAGAAAGGCGGCGAGGCGCATGTGAGTGCTGGGTGCTGGGTGGTGGGGGGACGGCGGAAGGCGCGAAGAATCAACCGCGCTAAGAGTTAACGGCGCTAAGGTAAGAAGCGCTAAGAATGAGCAGCGGGACCAGCGGAACCGCCAGCAGCGCGGGGGCATCTCGCCGCCCCGCGCGGTTGATGCGCCCCTCCGCGCCCCTCATTCTTCGCGCCCTTTCCCTTAGCGCTCCTCACTCTTCGCGCCGTTCACTCTTAGCGCCGTTCGCAGTCAAGAATCCCCCCGCTACGCGCCCTTGGCTCGGTACCGCTCCAGCCACGCCGTCGACCAGCTCTCGAACCGCTCCTCCCGGATCGCGCTCCGGATCTGATCCATGAGTTGCAACAAGAAGGTCAGGTTGTGCAGCGCGAGCAGGCGCTGCCCCAACGGTTCCTCGTTGGCGTGCAAATGCCGCAGGTACGCGCGATCGTAGTCGGTGCAGGCCGGGCAGGCGCAGCTGTCGGTGAGTGGCCGGCGGTCGGTGCGGTGACTGCTCTTGCGGATCGACACTTTGCCGTCTTCGGTGAACACGGTGCCGTGGCGCCCCATCTTGGTGGGCGCCACGCAGTCGAACAGGTCCATGCCGCGCCGCACGGCTTCGATGAGGTCGTCGGGGAAGCCGACGCCCATGAGGTAGCGCGGTTTGTCGCGGGGCAGCAGCGGCGCGCAGGTATCGAAGGTGGCGTACATGAGCGGCTTGGCCTCGCCCACCGACAACCCGCCCATGGCGATGCCCGCCCAGTCGCCTGACTGCAGAATGCCGTTGATCGACGCCGTGCGCAGGTCGTCGCTGGTTCCCCCTTGAATGATCGGGAACAGCGCCTGCGGTGGCGCCACGCGTTCCTGCTCGGCGTCTCCGCCGTACATCGGGGGCGCCCCATCAGGCACCGCGAACGGCGTGGCCGGCTCGCGCCCATCGCGCTCGAGCCGGTCGAACTCGACGCGACACCGTTCGAGCCACCGCAAGCTGCGCTCCATCGCCGCACGCGACGCCGCATGTTCGGCACCGCCTTCGATCAGTTCGTCGAGCTGCATGATGACATCGGCGCCGAGATTGCGCTCGATCTGCATCACGCGTTCTGGCGTGTAGTTGTGACGCGACCCATCCACGATGCTCTTGAACGTCACGCCCTCTTCGCGCACCTGCCGGAACTTGGCCAGCGAGAATACCTGATACCCACCGGAGTCGGTGAGCATCGGTCCGCTGAAGCGCGAGAACGCATGCAGTCCGCCCAACGCCCGCACCATCTGATCGCCGGGATTGAGATAGAGGTGATACGCGTTCGCGAGCAGCATCTGTGTTCCCATCGCGCGCATCTCGCGCATGTCGATACCACGCACGGCGGCACGCGTGCCCACGGGCATGAACTCCGGCGTTTGCACCACACCGTGCGGCGTCGTGAACCAGCCCAGTCGTGCCCCTTCGCGGTCGTGCGACGCACGAAACGCGAAGCCCGCTGATAGGGCGCGCGGACTCGTCACATCGGCCTCACGTGGCGGCGCGGAAAACTCACTCATGAGCACGTGGTGGCGGCGTGGAAGAAGACGGATGGGAGGGCGCAACCGGCGTGTGCTTGGTGAAGCGGGCCACGGCGCGGGCGCCACCGTGACGCACCAGCCACGCCAGCCCCAGGGCGCGTGTGAGGCGCCCGGCGGCCAGTGCCAGGAAGAACTGGAGAAACGGCACGCCCGCTGCACCGGAGGCAATGCTGGTCAGCTTGGTCGACAAGGGCGACATCGTGCTGGCAAAGATGGCCCAGCCGCCATACTGCGCCAGCGTACCGCGATAGTCGTTGATCGTGGCCGGCGTGATGGCGAAGTACCGTGACACCGGCCCCTCCAGCCAGCTCAGGGCCTGGGCCCCGGCGACATACAGCATGACGCTGCCGATCAGCGTGCCGGCCGTGGCAACCAGCGCGTAGCGGTACGCGCGTGCCGGACGCGCGAGTGCCAGCGGAAGGAAGAACACGTCGGCGAAGCCCGGAAAGACGCAACCCTGAAGCAGGCCCCATCCGAACACCACGCTGTTCGACCACCCCGCATCAGCCCACTGCTCGAGGCGCGCGTGCGTGCGCGCCAGCCAAGTCGACTCGCGTGACATAGCCCCAAAGATAACAGCGCAGACGAGTCGATCGGGACGCATATTCCGCCGATGCGCATTCGATCCCTCGTGTGGCCGATGTTTGCTGTCCTGCCGTTGCTGGCGGCCTGTCGCACCCTCGTGCCGGGCCGCGCGCCGCGCTTTCCGTTTGTGGTGTCACCCGTGGTCGCTGACACCATCGACACCGAAGTGCTCTCCAACGCCGTCCGACTGCATCGCTTGGTGAACGTGAAAGCACCGTGGCGGGCCTGGGTGCTCGACGTCAACATGTCGGCCTGCGCGACTGTGCAGGCTGTGAAGGGCGAGCCCACCGCCGTGGGGCGGAACACCACCAGCGTGCTGCTGTCGCGACTCCCGGCCGCCTCGCACGCCATCGCGGCGGTGAACGCCGATTTCTTCCTGTTCGCTCCAGCCGGCGTGCCCACCAACGCGCACATTGAGCGTGGCACCGTCATCGCCGGCCCGGGCCCGAACGTGCTGCTGGGGTATGACGCGCAGCGCGGCCTGTTCATCGACTCGGTCCGGGTGTCCGGTGCCGTCACCTCGGCCCACGGCACGGTCAACGTGCAGAACTGGAATCGCCCGGCGGCCAATCGCGCCGGATTGGTCGACGCGCGGTGGGGCGTGCCACTCGACACGCTCGTGCGCACCCGCGCCATGCGTCTCGATCCCATCGTGCCGGTGCGCCAGGACTCGAGCGTCGGCCGATATGTCGTCCGGGCCGCGCGGCGGGGGGACACGCTGGTGTTCGGCGACACGTTGCTGCTGATCGTGCCGCCGGCTCAGCGCGCGCGCGTAGTGGCCGGTGATACCGTCACGGTGCAGCGCCGCCTCACGCCCTACTGGCCCCGCGAAACCGTGGGCGGGCGTGGTGTGCTGCTCATTGACAGCGTGGTCGGCGCCGACGTCGACAAGGAGGGCAATGCAGGCTTCCAAGGACTCAATCCCCGCACCGCGGCCGGCATTGCGCGCGTGGGCACGTCGCAGCGGCTGCTGCTGGCCGTCATCGACGGACGTCAGCCTGGCTACAGCGTGGGCATGACGCTGCGGCAAACGGCGGAGCTGCTGCAGTCGCTCGGCGCGCAGCGCGCCATCAATCTCGATGGTGGCGGCTCGTCGGCCATGATCGTGCGTGATAACGCCACCGGCGCGCTTCGCGTGCGCAACAAGCCGTCTGATCCGACCGGCGAGCGGCAGGTCGGGAATGCGCTGGCGGTGCTGGGCGTTTGCGGCGGGCGCTAGTCGTGCGGTCGGAGAGGGCGTAGCCAACGGAACGTCAAGCGGTTCGCGTGAACCTCCAGACCGTCCGCTCAGTACGAACGGTCCGCACGCACCCCGAGCACTCCCCGAAGCCTACAACCGGTCGAGCCCTTCCGTGCCGATCACCGGGTTCCACGGCAACAGCTCGTACTGCGCCAACGACCGCCGCGTAAACGGATCGCCGTCGCGAATGCGATCCAGCGCCGCATTCATCTCTTCACCGTCGGGGATGCGCAGCAGCAGCCCGCCGCCGGTCCGTGGATCGAACGGCCCCGACGCCAGCAACAGCCCCTGGGCCTTGAGTTCCTTGAGATAGGCCCGGTGCTCCTCGACATGCGGAGCGATCTCTTCGAACGGGCGACGGTATCGGATGATGGCGAGTGCGTACATGCACGGAATGGAACGCCGCGCGCCTACCCCGTCAACAGGTCCCGCGTGCGACCCGCCTGAAACAGGGGGCCCGCGCTACCGCTTCGCCGCAAGCGCCTCGCGCAACGCCTGCCACGGCAGCATCGCGCAGCCGTGGCGCCCAGGGAATGGCGCCACGCCGAGCAACGGCGTCAGCGCCTCCGGAAGCACCGCCTCCGCGCTCGCGACGACGCCCGAGGCGTGCAGCATGCGATCCACGGCATCCGCCACCGCCAGCGCCGCCCCTACGGTGCGCCCGACGATGGCATCCGTCATCATCGAGGCCGATGCCGTCGCGATCGAGCAGCCGCGACCGGTGAACGCCACGTCGCGCACCACGTCGGCGTCGAGTGCCACCATGACGGTGATCTCATCGCCGCACACCGGATTCTTCCGCGCGCCGATCGCCGTGGGCGCGTCGATCACCCGACGGTTGCGTGGCGCGCGATGGTGGGCCAGGAGCCCATCCTGATACATCGCCGCGATGCTCGCCGTGAACGGCGCCACGCGGCTCAATCGACCGTCGCGAACAGCTGCTGCGCCGCCGTGAGGGCCCCAACGAGGGCGTCCACATCACGGCCATCGCTGTACACGTAGAAGCTGGCCCGTGCCGTGGCGCTCACGCCCAGGCGCCGCATGAGCGGCTGCGCGCAATGATGGCCGGCCCGGATGCAGACCCCGTGCTGATCGAGAATCGTGGCCAGGTCATGCGGATGCACGTCGGCCAGCGAGAAGCTGAGCACGCCACTGCGCTGGGCCGGCGGCGGTCCGTACACGGTGACCCCGGGCAGGGCCCGCACGCGGGCCTCAGCGGCCTCCAGGAGCGCAATCTCGTGCGCGCGGACCTGGACCATGCCCAGGCCGTCCAGATAGCGTACAGCGGCCGCCAGGGCCACGGCGTCGGCCGCATTGGGGGTGCCGGCCTCGAACTTGTGCGGGAGCACGTTCCAGGTGCTGTCGGTGTCGCGCACCCACTCGATCATGTCGCCGCCGAACTGATACGGCGGCATCGCCTCCAGCAGCGTCCGGCGCCCCACCAGCACGCCGATGCCCATCGGACCCAGCAGCTTGTGGCCGCTGAACGCGTAGAAGTCGATGTCGAGTGCGTCGAAATTCACGGCCAGATGCGGTACCGCTTGGGCGCCATCGACCACGATCACCGCCGCCGACCGTGAGCGCACGATGCGCACCACGTCGTGCAGTGGCGTGATGGAGCCTACGGCGTTCGACACATGGGTGATCGCCACGATCTTGGTGCGCGCGCCGACCACGTCGCGCAGCATGTCGAGGTCGATCGTCTGCGTGGCCGTGAGCTCGACGATGCGCAGCGTGGCGCCCGTGCGCAGCGCAAGCTGCTGCCAGGGCACGAAGTTGGCATGGTGCTCGAGCGCCGATACCACGATCTCGTCGCCGGGTCCGACATGCGCGCCGCCCCAGCTTGACGCCACGAGATTCATCGACTCGGTGGTGCCGCGCGTGAAGATCAGGCAGTCGGCATTGGCCACGCCCACGAAGCGCGCGATCGTCGCGCGGGCATCCTGGTAGGCGTCGGTGGCCAGCGCCGACAGCGCATAGGCGCCGCGATGCGGATTGGCGTTCGATGTCTCGTAGAAGCGGCGCAATGCATCGAGCATCGCCGCCGGCTTCTGCGACGTGGCCGCCGAGTCGAGGTAGTGCATCGCCGGGTTGGCGGCGAGCAATGGAAAATCAGCGCGGGGCGCCAGAGACGCGATCGACATAGAACCTCTCGAAGACGAACGGGCCATCAGCTTGCCACGCACGGCGAACTACGTGCGACGCGGCCCGACAAAGACATCACCATCGACGACCTGCACGGGATACGTCCCCAGATCGTCGGTGGAGGGACCGGAGAGCACCGCGCCGGTGCGCACATCGAAACGCGCGCCATGCCACGGACACTCGAGCACACACGGTTCCACCAGGTCACCGCCGGAGATCGCGAAGTCCCGGTGCGGACAGCGATCGTCCACCGCGTGCACCGCGTCGCCGTCGCGCACCAGACACACTCGCCGCCCGTCGCGCATCACCACACCCAGCGGGAGTCCCGCCTCGATCTCCCGCAACGCGGCCGCGCGAACAAACCCATCCGGAACACTCACGCTTCGGTACTGACGGAGGGCACCGCCTCGGTCGGCCCGTCGTCCAGCGCGGCCTTGAGCGTATGCCACGCCAGCGAGGCACACTTCACGCGCACCGGAAAGCGCGACACCCCCGAAAACACCACGAGCGGCCCCAGATCCTTCCCGCCGCCGGCATCCTGCCCAAGCACCAGCGCGTGAAAGCGCGCGAACAACGCCTCCGCCTCCTCGCGCGTCTTGCCCTTCACCGCCGCCGTCATGAGCGACGCCGACGCCTTGGAAATCGCGCAGCCGTGGCCCGTGAACTTGACGTCGGTGATCACGTCGCCATCCACGTGCAACGCCACATGGACTTCGTCACCGCACAACGGATTCTTGCCGTCCGCGGCGCGATTCGACCCCTCGAGCACGCCGAAATTGCGCGGCTTGCGGTTGTGGTCGAGAATGACGGACTGATAGAGCTCTTGGAGGTCGGACATGATGCTCAGTGACTGGTCTCGCCCGTAAACCGCACCATCGTCAGCTGCTCCAGCGCTTCCTTCACCGCTTCGTTCTCGATCGTTTCGAGCACATCGGCGGCGAAGGCGTACATGAGCAACTGGCGGGCGAGCAGCTGACCCACGCCGCGGCTCTTCAGGTAGAACAGCGCTGTCTCGTCGATGCGGCCCACAGTGGCCCCGTGCGTGCACTTCACATCGTCCGCAAAAATCTCGAGCTGCGGCTTGGTGTCGATCTGCGCGTCCTTCGACAGCAGCAGCGTGTTGTTGGTCTGCTTGCCGTCGGTCTTCTGCGCTTCGGGGTGCACATACACCTTGCCGTTGAACACGCCGTGCGACGCGTCGTCGAGCAAGCCCTTGTACGCCTCGCGGCTGAAGCAATGCGGCGCCACATGCTCCACGCGCGTCTGGTGATCGCCGTGCTGCGCATGGCCCAGCATGTACAAGCCGTTCAGCGTCGTGCCGCAGCCCTCGCCGGCCAGCACCGTGAACACGTTGCTGCGCGAGAGCGCCGCACCGGTCTGGAACGTGAAGGCCATGAAGTGACTGTCGCGACCCTGACGCGCTTCCACGGTGCCCACATGAAACGCCGTGGGGGACTCGCGCTGAATGCGCAGCAGCTGCAGCGTGGCGCCGTCGTCCACCGAGACTTCGACCACCGAGTTCGTGAAGTACGACACGTCGGCCAGCGACACGTAGCTCTCGATCACCGAGGCCTTGGCATGCCGCTCGGCCACCAGCAGATGACGCGCGTGGCTCATCACGCCGGCGCCGTTGGCGTCGGTCACGTGCAGGATGTGCACCGGCACGTCGGTCACCATCTCCTTCGCCACATGAATCAGCACGCCCTCGCCGGCGAAGGCCGCGTTGAGCGCGGTGAACCCATCGCGGTCGGCCGGAGCCGCCACGCCGAGGTGACGCGCCAGCAGCTCCGGTTCCTGCGCGGCGGCCGTCGCCAGATCCATCACCCGCACGCCATCGGGTAGCGCGCCGATCGACGACAACGCCGGCGCAAAGCGGCCGTTCAGGAACACCACCAACGGCCACGTGCCACCGAACGTGTACGGCTCGAGTGCCGCGGCGTCGAGCGAGCCCACGGCACGGTCCTGCGCGGCCACGAACGGCGTGTTCGCGATGGCCGAGACGCTCGTGTACTTCCAGTCTTCGCTGCGCGTCGTTGGAAAGCCCAGGCGCGCGAACGCCTCGGCCCCCGCGGCGCGCAACGTGGTAAGCGGGGCAGGGGCGCGGTCGGACGCCGACGCCGCGAACGCGCTGGCCTGCGCCTGGAAGTTCAACGTGCTGCTCACCGGGGAGCTCACCGAAGCGCTCACGCCGCCTCCAACACCCAGTCGTATCCGCGGGCTTCGAGCTCCAGCGCGAGCGACTTGTCGCCCGACTTCACGATGCGGCCACCGGCCAGCACGTGCACGTAATCGGGCACGATGTAGTTGAGCAGGCGCTGGTAGTGCGTCACCACGATCGCCGCGTTGTCCGGGCGCTTGAGCGCGTTCACGCCGTTCGCCACGATGCGCAGGGCGTCGATGTCGAGACCGGAGTCGGTTTCGTCAAGAATGGCGAGCATCGGCTGCAGCACGGCCATCTGCAGGATCTCGTTACGCTTCTTCTCACCACCCGAGAAGCCTACGTTCACCGAGCGGCTCATCATGCTCACATCCATGTCCACCAGCTTGAGCTTCTCCTCGACCACGTCGAGAAACTCCATCGGATCGACTTCCTCGAGCCCCTTCGACTTGCGGATCGCGTTGTACGCGGCCCGCAGGAAATACGCGTTGGTCACGCCCGGGATCTCGATCGGGTACTGAAACGCCAGGAACACGCCGTTCTGCGCGCGCACTTCCGGCGCCAGCTCCAGCAGGTCCACGCCGTTGTACGTCACGGAGCCGCCGGTGACTTCGTACGCCGGATGGCCCGCCAGCACCTGCGCCAGCGTGCTCTTGCCCGAGCCGTTCGGGCCCATCACGGCATGCACTTCACCGGCGTTCACGGTGAGCGAGATACCCTTGAGAATCGGCTTGCCGTCGATGGCGGCGTGGAGATCGTTTATAACGAGCATGATAGTAGGGGCGAAGTAAGGGGTACGGAGTAGGGAGGACGTCGGTTAACCGACGGAACCTTCAAGCGTGATCCCAAGCAGCTGCTGCGCTTCGAGCGCGAACTCCATCGGCAGCTCCTTGAACACTTCCTTGCAGAAGCCGCTCACGATCATCGAGACCGCCTGTTCGGCGTCGAGCCCGCGCGCCTTGAGGTAGAAGATCTGATCTTCGCCGATCTTGCTCGTGCTCGCTTCGTGCTCGAGAATGGCGCTGTTGTTCCCCACTTCGACGTACGGGAACGTGTGCGCGCCGCAGGCATTGCCCACCAGCATCGAGTCGCACTGCGTGTAATTGCGCGCGCCCTCGGCCTTGGGCAGAATCTGCACCTTGCCGCGGTAGCTGTTCTGTCCCTTCATCGCCGAGATGCCCTTCGAGACGATGGTGGACTTCGTGTTGCGGCCGATGTGGATCATCTTCGTGCCCGTGTCGGCCTGCTGCATCTTGCTCGCCACCGCCACCGAATAGAACTCGCCGACGCTGTTGTCGCCCTGCAGAATCACGCTCGGATACTTCCACGTGATGGCCGAACCGGTTTCCACCTGCGTCCACGACACCTTCGCGTTCGCCATCGCCTTGGCGCGCTTGGTGACGAAGTTGTAGATGCCGCCGAGGCCGTTCTCGTCGCCGGCATACCAGTTCTGCACGGTGCTGTACTTCACCGTCGCGCCGTCGAGCGCGATGATCTCAACGATGGCCGCGTGCAGCTGGTTGGTGTCGCGCTTGGGCGCGGTGCAACCTTCCAGATAGCTCACATACGAGCCTTCATCGGCGATGATCAGCGTGCGTTCGAACTGGCCCGTGTCCGCCGCATTGATGCGGAAGTAGGTGCTCAGATCCATCGGGCACCGCACCCCCTTCGGGATGTAGCAGAACGACCCGTCAGAAAAGACGGCGCTGTTCAGGGCCGCGAAGAAGTTGTCGCTGTACGGCACCACCGAGCCGAGGTACTGCTGCACTAACTCCGGATGCTCGCGCACCGCTTCGCTGAATGACATGAAGATGATGCCGTACTTGCTCAACTCTTCCTTGTAGGTCGTGCCCACGGATACCGAATCGATCACGGCATCGACGGCCACGCCGTTCATGCGCTTCTGTTCGCTGAGCGAGATGCCGAGCTTGCTGTACATCTCGAGCAGTTGCGGATCGACGTCGTCGAGCGACGCCAACGGCTTGACCGACTTCGGCGCGGAGTAATAGCTCGCAGCCTGATAGTCGATCGGCGGATACTGCACGTTGCCCCAGTGCGGCTCGGTCATCGTGAGCCAGCGGCGGAACGCCTTCAGGCGCCAGTTGAGGAGCCACTCGGGCTCGCCCTTCTTGGCCGAGATGAAACGCACCGTCTCCTCGGACAGACCGGGCGGGAGCGTCTCGGCCTCGAAATCCGTCGTGAAGCCGTACTGATACTCGCGATTGACGAGCGACTCGATAGTGGAACTCATTCCTGCTCCTGTTTCTCGGCCAAAAGGTGGCTCGACACGTCGTATTCACATCGGCCGCAGCCGTCCATCCGATGCGCGCCGCGCACCAGAGGGACACCGAGCAGCCGCTCCACGAACTTTGCTTCCGCCGCACACGCTTCCGGGAACCGATCGGCGATTTCACGCACCGCACAGTTGTGAATGCGCAGCGTGGTCACGGCGGGTTTTCCGTCGGCGCGGTCGACCTGCACCGCCTCCGCCATGTAGCCCTTCGCCGTCAACAACTCGGCCACCAACGGCATGCGCTCCTCGAGCGGCAATGCATCCAGCACCGGCCCGGCCTCGTCAGCCAGTCGATTCCACTCCGCCTCCAACACGCCCGCCACCGCTGCCGTTCCCTGCTCGGCCCGCAGTGCATCGAGCGCCGTGGCCAGCACCGACACGTAGCTTCGTGGGAAGAGCGCTTCTCCGGCCGGCGTGAGCGAATACGCGAACACGGGCGCGCCGACGCCATGCACCGCACGCTCGTAATGCACCAGACCATCCTCCTCGAGGGCCTTGAGGTAGCGCCGGAGCCCGTTGGCCGTGAGGCCGAACTGTTCCCCGAGCTCGTGGGCCGTGAGCGGCTGCGCTTTCTTCAGCGCCACCAGTAACTCGGCCCGCACCCCCCGAAATCCCCCTAACGCGCTGATCACATCCTGCATGGGGATAGTATAACTCGGCTTTGATCATTACGTCAACGAATCTGTTGACGAATTGCGGCCGTCGGAACATTCTGCCGAGCTCCGCCGCGTGGTCCAGCGGAGCGACCGCGAGGCGCGTATCCACGGAGCTGCAACAATCTGGCTACATTGAGCACGGCACCATGCCAACGCCCCGACAATACGTGGCATATCGGCGTTGCGACGGTGCTCGCGCCCTCTCTCTCGCCATCCCCACCTGAGGCATCGCACGTCGTGCGTCTGACCGTCATCGTTGCCGTTGTGGTGCTGGCACTCGGACTGATTGCGCTGATTCGCGCGCAACGCATCAATCAGGCGTCCATCGAACGCGACGGCCTGTCGCGCTTCCGCGATGCGTTTCGGGGGCGCTACGCCGAGCTGTTGCTCTCGCAGGTGTACGCCTATCTCGCCGAGCGTCACGGTGCCGTGGGACCGCATTACCTCGTGAGCCCCACCGACAATCTCGAGCGCGAGTACGGTCTGATCGATCTGGATCTCGAGGATGCCGTGCTGGTGATCGCCGATCGCGCCGGCGTGCGCTTGCCGCGCGCGAGCGAGCTCGATGAGCTGAAGGAACAGGTCCGTTCGGTCGACGACCTGCTGCGCTACCTCGAGCCGTTCTTCCGCCCGGAAGTGGTCAAGGGGTGAGGGCGTGGCACGCGCCGGCTCGGTTTCCGATCCGGTTTCCGATTCGGTGGGCGACGACGGTGGCGCTCCTCCCGGTGTTCGCGGCCTGCTCCTCTTCGCGCGCGCTCCGACCGGCGGCGGCCCCCGCGCCCGACGCGTCCATGCCCTCGTCGGCCAGTCGGCGACCGATCGGTCCGACGCCGGCGCATGTGGGCCCGCTCGATGCGCGGGTTGCCGACGACGACCTCGACGCCCTCTGGGAGCGCCAGCTCATGGTCCCGGTGGAAGGGATCCCGCGAGGCGCCCTCAAGGACAACTTCACGGCCAAGCGCACGGCCGGTATTCACGGGGCGCTCGACATTTTGGCGCCCCGGACCACCGCCGTCGTGGCCGCCGATGACCTCGTCATCGGGCGCCTGTTTTCGGGGCCGGTGGGCGGCATCGTGATCTATGCCTCCGACCCGGAGCAGCGATTCGTGTACTACTACGCCCATCTCGAGCGCTATCGGAAAGGGCTCGCGGTGGGCGACCGAGTCGCCAAGGGATCGGTGATCGGCTACGTTGGAACAACGGGCAATGCACCACCAGACACGCCGCATCTCCATTTTCAGGTGATGAAGCGCGCCGTGGGGCGAGCATGGTGGGACGGTCCTGCCATCAACCCGTTTTCGTTTTTTGCGCTCGATGCCCTGCGTCCATGACGTTGGCTCGCAGGCGCCCGAGGGATTCATGAGCATGAAGGGCAAGGACCGTGCGGCGTTGCGCGCGGAAGCACATCACCTGAGCGTGCAGGTGCATATCGGTCACGCTGGGCTCACCCCGGCGCTGCTCGCCAGTCTCAATGACGTGCTCCGCACGCACGAGTTGGTGAAGCTGCAGGTGGCCAAGACGGGTGAACTGTCGGCCAAGGAGGCCGCTCGCGACGCCGCCGAACGCGCGCGCGCCGAAGTGATCCAGGTCATCGGTCGCACGTTCACGCTCTATCGCGAGAATCCCGACCTCAAGCACGGTGAATTGCCGCCCTGGCGCGGATAAGTTCCCGCCACGTGTGCGCTTGTCGCGCGTGCACCGTCGAGTATCTTCCCTTCTCAATCGCCGCCATTCCTGGTCGCGTCGGACCCGAGACTTCGCTCATGCCCTACGTCATTACTGAAGCCTGCATTTCCGTCAAGGACAAGTCGTGCGTGGACGTCTGCCCCGTGGATTGCATCTACGAGGGAGAGGACCAGCTCTACATCCACCCCGACGAGTGCATCGACTGCGGCGCCTGTGAGCCGGAGTGCCCCGTCACCGCGATCTTCCCCGAGGAAGACGTGCCCGTGCAGCTCAAGAGCTCCATCGGCAAGAACAAGGACGTGTTCCTCGCACCGAATCCGCCGGGACGACCGACGCGCTAAGGCGCTTGGGGGGATGCACCGCGGGCCGCGACATGACGTCGCGGCCCGCTTTTGTATCGCCCGCTGATCGCGCTAGAACGTCCAGCCGCGGTTTTTAAGCCAGAACAGGCCGCATAACACCACATACTGCAGCACCGTCGAGCGCTCGCTCCAGATGGCTTCAGCCCAGTCGTGCTGTCCTTCGGTGCTGCCGATTGGCGGCCGACCGAACCAGCGCGGCGTGCGTGCCTTGTAGTCCAGATACTCCTGCCCGAAGATCGATTCCAGCACACCCTCTTCGTAGCGCACAATCAGAGTGTACTCGATCGCAAAGATCACGATCGCGACGGGAATGAACCACGTCACGCCCGACACGACCGTGAAGCCGATCCACGCCAGGAAGTTGCCCACGTACAGCGGATTGCGGCACCACGCGAACGCACCGTAGGTCACGAGTCGCTGCACATCGCGCGAGCGACGACGGGTGACCGTACCGGCGGCCGCCACACCGGCCGTGCGCACCAGCTCGCCCAGCAGCACCAGCAGCAGTCCGGCAATCCAGTTCTGCTGGGACTGCACGCCTGGCACGAGCAGCGGCACCGCCAGAAACGGCACGGGCAGCCAGCCGCGGTTCTGGAACAGCACCTGCCCGATGCGGGCAGCGGTTGAACGTTCGGCTTCGGAAACGGGAGCAGTCATCGACGGCGGAAAAGAGCGAAGTCTGAAAAGCGCCGTCGAGGAGTCGGTCAGACCGAATCGGCGAGTGACGCGAGGAAGTCGGAGAGTGCATGCGTCGTCGCGGCGGGGCGCTCGACGCAGGGCAGGTGTCCCGCCCCCGCGATAATCTCCATGCGGACGCGCGCCGCAGCGGGAAGGCCTTCGGCGATCGCGCGCGCCTCCTTGATCGGCGTCAGCACGTCGTCTTCCCCCACCACCACGAGTGTGGGAACGGTAATCGTTCCGAGCGTTTCCCGTGAGTCCGGCCGGTCTCGGAGCGCATGGAGCGCCCCCGTGATCCCGGCCACCGACTGCTTCGCCATCATCACCCGGATCGTGTTCACCACATCGGGTCGCCGCGCCCGTGACTCCTTCCCCAGCATCCCCTGCAACTGGGCGTCGGCGATCGCCCGCGAGCCATCACGCCTCACCATGGCGATCATCTCATCTCGGCGCGCGCGGGTCTCGTCATCGTCGGCCCCGGCCTTGGTGTCCGAGAAGATCAGGGCCCGAATACGCTCGGGGTGCCGCCGCCACATAGCCATCGCGACGTAGCCGCCCATCGACAGTCCGCACACGACCGCGGCCTCGATCCCAAGCCAGTCGAGCAACGCCACGACATCATCGGCGTACTGGTCCATTGAGAAAGGCCCGAAGGTGCTCGAATGGCCGAAGCCACGCAGGTCGGGCACGATACAGCGCACGTGCGGCGCCAGCGACAGGCGTTGCGCGGTCCAGAGGGTCCGATCGTGCGGAAAGCCGTGCAGGAAGACGACCGGCAACCCGTCGCCGCTGTCGTCGAAGCCGACCTGATATCCGGCCAGTTGAGCGATCATGTGGACCTCGGGAGTGGACCGCTGTCCGCCACATCCATCACGGTGTCCGGATCGACGTCGGCACGCGCCATCTCCTGCACCATCCCGCGTCGCCGCATGGCTTTCTCCCTCGCATTCTCCCGCTCGGCCATCATGCGCAGCGGCACCAGCACGGCCGCCGTGAGCGGCACCGCGACCATCAGCCCGATGAAGCCGAACACCAGCGTCATCAGCGACTGGGCCACCAACGTGATCGCCGGTGGCAAGTCCATCTCACCGCGCATGAGATAGGGAATGAGCAGGTTGTTCTCGAGGAACTGAATCCCCCAGTACGCGATCAATACGGCCAGCGCCTTTTCGGGCGAATCCACGAAGGCCATGAGCACCGCCGGCACGGCACTCAGCACCGGTCCCATCGTCGGGATGAACTCGCACAATCCGGCGATGAAGGCCAGCGCGAACGGCGCCTTCACGCCCAGCAGCAGCAACACGATCATGCTCACCACACCGATCACCACCATGGCAATCAGCTGCGTGACCAGCCATTTGCGCAGCACGGCCGCCACCTCGGCCAGGATCAGTCGCACCTGCGCGCGGGACGTGGCCGGGACCACCGACAGGAGCCAGCCCCGGTACACCTCGGGCTCGGCGCCGATGTACATCGCCAGGAACACCAGCAGCACGAAGCCGGCAACGGCGGCCAGGGTGTTCGAGACAAACGAGAACAAATAGCGGGAGGCGCCGCTCAGCCCTTCCGTGAGGCGCTTCTTGATCGCCTCGCTGGGCGATGCCGCGATCGAATCGGCCGCCTCACGACTGACCTGCGCGGCGGTCGGCTTTCGGGTGCTCGTGGCGGGCCCTCCCCCGGCCACGGGGGCGACGACGGCGGTCGAGCCGACGCCGGTGGGTGGCGCCGCCGCCGACTTGATCAGCGTGCCGACCAGCCCGGTGCGTTTCGAGTCGATCCACGTCTGGAGCTTGTGGATCGCTTCCGGAAACTCGGTCTGCAACTGCTTGCCCTGCTCGATCAGCGTCGGGGCCGTCCACGCCAGCACGCCGCCGATGGTGCCGAGCGTCCCCAGCACAATCAGCGCCGACGCGATGCCACGGCGAATCCGGAATCGCTCGAGGAAGTCCACTCCGCGTCCCACCGCCAGCCCGAAGAGGGTGGCCAGGAAGACGAGAAACAGCAGCGAGCTGACGGACCACGCCAGCTGAAGCCCGAACCAGACGGCAAGGGCGACGATGGAGGCTCGGGCGAGATCGGCGGTACGCCAGCCTCGCCGCTCGGGGGGTAGCGGCTCGGGGAGCAGATCCTGATCGACGGTGGTCATGCTGACGAAATTACTGCGGAAGACCATTCCACGCGGCGCCGCCGGTACCAAGCGTAGTCATTCGGCCAATTCCCCCCTCTGTGAAGCGGACCGATGTACCTTTCGAGTAGCCATGTCAGCATCCGCACCGCTTTATCTCGATACGGTCGACGCCGTCGATCAGTTTCTCGCGAATTTATCACCGGTCCGAGCCATCGCGCTCGACACCGAGGGCGCGAGTTTTCATCGCTTCGTCGACCGCATCTATCTGCTGCAGATGTCGACGGATCGGCATGAGGCCGTGATCGATCCGCTGCCGATCGGCAAGCCGTCGCGCTTGGGGGCGCTGATCGAAGATCCACAGGTCGAGATCGTATTGCACGACGCCGACTACGATCTGCGCCTGCTGCATCAGGACTACGGCTGGCAGGTGAAGAATCTGTTCGACACGCGGGTGGCCGCGCAGCTGCTGGGGATTCGGTCCTTCGGTCTCGCGGCGTTGCTGGAACAGTATTTCGGCCTCAAGCTCGACAAGAAGCATCAGCGCGCCGACTGGAGCATGCGTCCGCTCACGGCGGACATGCTCGACTACGCTGCGCAAGACACACGCCATCTCCTCGGCCTGCGTGACAAGCTCCATCAGCAACTGGTGTCGAAGGGACGGTGGCATTGGGCGCAGGAAGAATTCGTTCGTGCTGAGACCACGCGGTGGGATCCCGACCAGGCCGAGAACAGCTTTCTCCGCATGAAGGGTGCGCGCGATCTCACCCGTCGTGAGCTGGTGCGACTGCGGGAGCTTGTGAAGTGGCGCGACTCGATCGCGTCCGAACTCGATCGCGCCACCTTCCGCGTGGCCGGCAACGAAACGCTGCTCGATCTCGCGCGTCTCGCGCCGTCGTCACGTGAGGCGCTGTTCGCGGTGAAAGGTTTTCCCCGCGGCATGAATGACGCCCGGGCGCAGGAAGCACTGCAGGCGATCGCGCGCGGCAACGATGTCGCGGACGCCGATCTGCCGCGCTTTCCCAAGGCCACGCGCTGGGATCGGGAAGCCGACTTCGACGACCGCGTGGCGCGGCTTAAAGCGGTGCGCGACGTCGTGGCCGCCGATCTCGATCTCGATCCGGGCGTGCTCTGCTCGCGCGATCGAATGGAGGCGGTGGCGCGCCGTCGTCCGCGCCACGTCGATGACCTGCAGGAACTCCCCGAGCTCCGGAAGTGGCAGGCCGAGGTGCTTGGGGCCGGCTTCGTGACGGCGCTCGCTCCGTTCGCGACGACCTCCGACTCGCCGTACAAGGCCGACTAACGTCGTGCGGTCTGTCGCGCCCGACTGTGGCGCGGTCGCGGCGATCGTATCGGATGCACCATGACCTTTGCATCGCGCACGGAAATCGTTAAGTTTTTGCTGTCTACATATTTACGTCGGTCGTAGCGCGGTCAGGGATGACCTAAAAGCATGGCGAAGCCTTTCCATCGGCGCGGCATGCAGCGTGCAATACAAGGCAACGGTGAGCCCTACTCGGGCTTCTCCGATCCCACCCGCCGACCAACCGCATGCGAATCGATACACTTCGTGCTTTGCGCGTTTCAAGTCTGTTCGACACCGTCCGTGCCCGATTCATCGGGATCGCCGCGATCGTGACGGCCGTCGATCTGCTGTCGAAGGACGTCGCGGTGCGGACCCTCGGATCCGCCGGGGTCGCCTCGATCAGTGATCGTTTCTCGTTGTTCGTCGTGTTCAACACGGGCAGCGCTGGCGGTGTCGACATCGGTCCGTACACGTGGCAGCTCAACGTGCTGGTCACGCTGTTGGCGGTCGGCCTGATCGCGTCGGTGGTGCAGGCGATGGCGGCCGTCGACCGTCGGGCCACTCGAGCACTGGCCATGGTCGCCGGTGGCGCGGTCGGCAATCTGCTCAGCATGCTCGTTGGCCCCGAGGGGGTCGCCGACTTTCTGGCCATCCGCCTCACCAGCGAAACCACGATCGTTGCAAACGTGGCCGATCTGGCCCTCTGGGCAGGCGCGGCGATGCTAGCGCCCGTGGCCCTGCGGTTGCTGCGCTTGGCGCGAGCCGAGCGCGCCAGCGTGGTGCGCGTCGAGCGCGCGTGAGCGGCGGGCCGGGCTCGGTGCTGCGCTACACGCCCAGCTAGAAGCCCATGTAGGCGCGAACCCGGGGCTCGATACGTTCCGGGGTCCAAGGCGGCGACCACACCAGGTTCATCGTGA
>CAMBRJ010000010.1 GCA_945870175.1 Gemmatimonas phototrophica | reverse complement strand
GCGCCGGCACAGGCGCACTGGATCGTCGTGGTGAACGCCCTCGCGGCCGCGCTGGCGACCGTGGTGCCACCGAATCCGGCGGGGACGATCGAACCGTTCGTCCCGCCCCTGGACTTTCCGGCGCGGGTGGCGTCGCATCACGCCGTCCTCGGGAATGACGACTGGCTCTGGCGCCGATAGGAAGCGTCGGGCATCGTACCTCGTGTGGTCGCCTCGCTGATCGGCCGACTCGTCTTTTCCGTCCCACTGCCTCACATGCGTCTCCCTCATCTTCGTCGGCTGGCTGCCCTCCTCTCGTTCACGTGCGCGGCTTGCTCCGGCGGCGAACAGCCCGCCACCGGCGGTGAGACCGGCGGAACGATGATCGTGACCGTCCCCGCCGAGCCGTCGACGCTCTTTCCGCCGCTGATGTCAGGCACGCAGGGCGCGGCGATCGTCGGGGTGATCTTCGATCGCCTCGCCGAAATCGGCGACGGCCTCGAGACCTACGGAGATCGTAGCTTCCAACCGCGCCTCGCCACATCGTGGATCTGGTCGACCGATTCGCTCTCGATTGCGTTCACGCTCGACTCGCTGGCGCGGTGGCACGACGGACAGCCGGTCACCGCCGAGGATGTGCGCTACACCTTCCGCGTGTACACCAGCGACTCGTTGGTGGTCGAACTGAAGTCGCTGCTCGGCAACATCGATTCGGTGTCGGTGCGCGATCCCCGCACGGCGGTCTTCTGGTTCAAGCGACGCATGCCGAGGCAGTTCTACGACGCCACGTACCACATGTACGTGTTGCCGTCCCATCTGCTCGACACCATCCCTACGGCCAAGCTCGAGAGTGCGGCCTTCGGCCGGAGTCCGGTCGGCACGGGACGGTTCCGGTTTGCACGTTGGGAGTCGGGGCAGCGCATCGAGATCATCGCCGACACCGCGAACGCGCGCGGTCGGGCCAAGCTGGATCGCGTGATCTGGAGCATCGCGCCCGACTTCGGCGCGTCGACGATCAAACTGTTCGCCGGGGAAGCGGATTTTCTCGAGCAGCTTCGTCCCGAGAATTTGGCGCAAGTTGCGCGCACGCCGACGTTGCGCCTAATCGACAACCGCGCGCTCAGCTACGGATTTCTCGGCTTCAATTTCCGCGACCGCACCGACCCGTCGCGCCCGAACGCGATGTTTGGCGACCCACGCGTGCGACGCGCCCTGCACATGGCGGTCGACCGCGAGCGCCTCGTGCGCAACGTCTTCGACTCGCTGGGCATGGTGGCGCTGGCGCCGGCCCCGCGCGCGCTGATCCCCGACACCGCGGCCTTCACACAGGTGCCGTACAATGTGGCCGCGGCGAAAGCGCTCCTCGATTCCGCGGGCTGGCGTGACACCAACAACGACGGCGTGCGCGACCGCGACGGCGTGCCACTCGAATTCAGCATCCTCATTCCCAGCAGCAGCACCTCCCGGCAGCGCTATGCGGTGCTGTTGCAGGAGCAGTATCGGGCCATCGGCGTGAAGGCGACGCCGCAGGTTCTCGAGAATAATGCCTGGAACGAAGCGACCTACGAGACGCACGCCTTCGATGCCTATCTCGGTGCGTATCAGCCGAGTCCCGGTTTGGTCGGCCTGATGCAGACGTGGGCCTCGCGCGGCAGCTCGAACGCGGGCCGCTACGACAGTCCGGCGTTCGATGCGTTACTGGACAGCGCCCTCACCACCTTCGATCCCACCACCAGTCGCCGCTACTGGGCGCGCGCGTTTCAGCAGATCGACAACGACGTGCCGGCCGTCTGGCTGTACGAGCAACGCTCACCGGTGGCGATCAACCGCCGTTTCATTACCACGCCGCTGCGGGCCGATAGCTGGTTCGTCGGTCTCGCCGACTGGCGCGTCGATCCGGCGCAACGCATCGATCGCGATCGCATCGGGCTGGGGACGCCTCCCTGACCACCATCGCCCGTCGCGTGATCCTGCGGCTGCTCCAGAGCGTGGCCGTCATCGTCTCCGCGGCCACGCTCGCGTTCGTGCTGCTCCAGCTCGCGCCGGGCGATCCGGCCACGGCGCTCGGCGAAGGCATTGCGCCGGAACTGCGGGCCACCATCCGCGCCCAGTACGGGCTCGATGACTCGCTCGCCACGCAGTACGGTCGTTGGCTCTGGTCGCTCGTGCGCGGCGATCTGGGTTGGTCGCGCGACCAGCATCGGCCCGTTGCCGCCGTACTGGCCGACGCGCTACCGCGCTCGCTCTTCCTGATGGGATGTGCGCTCATCGTGAGTGTGGTGGGCGGCATGCTGATCGGGGCCTGGCAGGGTGCGCGGGCCGGGTCGCGCCGTGACCGCACCACGTCCACCGCGCTGCTCGTGCTCTATTCGCTGCCCGAGTTCTGGTTGGCGCTCGTCCTCCTCGTCGTCTTCGCGCACCAACTCGGCTGGCTGCCCGCCACCGGCATCACCGACGAGATGTACCGCTATATGTCGACGCGCCAACAATTCGTGGACCGCGTGCGTCATCTCGTCTTGCCGCTCACCTCGCTCTCACTCGTCGGCGTCGCCGTCTTCGCGCGGTACCAGCGCGAGGCGATGCAGGAGAGCATGACGCAGGCCTTCGTGCGCACCGCTCGGGCGAAGGGACTCACCGAATCGGCCGTACGCCGCCAGGCGTGGCGCAGCGCGTTACTGCCCGTGATCACGCTGACCGGCCTGATGCTCCCGGCCCTGATCACCGGTGCCGTGTTCGTGGAGCGGGTGTTCGCCTGGCCCGGGATGGGGTTCGCGATGATCCGCGCGATTGAGGCCCGTGACTATCCGGTCGTGTCCGCTGGCGTGATTCTCGGCAGCGCCGTCACGGCGCTCGGCGCGGCCCTTGCCGACATCGCGCGCGAGATCGCCGACCCGCGGTTGCGCACCCCGTGAGTCGCCGCCTCTCGCCGGCCTTCGTGCTGATCGCGCTGTTGGTGTGCGTCGTCGTAGCCGGACCGCTGCTGTCGCAGTACGCACCCAACGCGCAGCTCGACATCATCGCGCTGCGCAGCCAGGCACCGTCGCTGGCGCATCCCTTCGGCACCGATGCGGTGAGTCGCGACGTGCTCAGTCGCGTCCTCGATGGCGGACGCGTGTCGCTGGCACTGGCGATCCTCTCCGTGTCGCTGTCGCTGGTGGTCGGGACGTGGTACGGGGCCATGTCCACACTGGCCGGCGGCGTGATCGACACTGCCATGCGACGTGTGCTGGACGTGGCCCTGTCGATTCCACGCCTGCTCGTACTGCTGGCCGTCGGCGCGCTGGGGGGCGCCTTGTCGTTTCCGGCCCTGGTGCTGCTCATCGGCCTCACGGGATGGTTCGACACCGCACGGCTGGTCACCGATGAACTGCGCGCCCTCAGTGCGCTGGAGTTCACGATCGCCGCGCGGGCGATGGGCGTTCGTGGGCCCCGTCTCCTCTGGCGTCACCTCCTGCCCCACCTGCTGCCAACGCTGGTTATCAACGCCAGTTTCGGGGTCGCGGGAACGATCGCCCTGGAAGCAGGCCTCAGCTATCTCGGCCTGGGCATCCAGGCACCGCAGGCCAGCTGGGGGACGATTCTGCGCGATGGCGCGGGGGTCGTACAGAGCGAATGGTGGCTATCCCTGTTCCCCGGCCTGGCCACCGTCTTCGCGGTTCTTGCGTGCAATGCCCTCGGCGACGCCTTGCGCGAGCGGTTCGCACCGAATCACGTTCTGAGTCTCGCGGCGAGTCTTGACGCCGCGCCCACCCGGGTGGCCGGCACCACGTTGCCGCCCGCCTTCTCTCCCTCCCGTACCGTGCGCCCGTGACGATTTCTGCCACACGCGACTCGACGACCGCGCCCGATCGTCCGCTGCTCGATGTGCACGCGCTGCAGATCGCCTTTCCGGCCGGGCACAGCGTGGCGCGTGCCGTAAACGGTATCTCGTTCACCGTCGCCCGCGGCGAGTCGGTCTGCCTGGTGGGCGAATCCGGCTGCGGGAAGTCGCTCACGGCGCTGTCGCTGCTGCGTTTGGTGCCACCACCAGGCCGCATCGAGTCGGGAAGCCGGATCCTGTTCGACGGCGCGGACATCCTGACGCTCGATGACGAGCGGCTGCGCGACATTCGCGGTCAGCACATGGCCATGATCTTTCAGGAGCCGATGACGGCGCTCAATCCCGTCCTCACGGTGGGTGACCAGATCGCGGAAGTGTTGCGCGTCCACACCGCACTCTCGCGACAGGAGACGTGGACGCGCACGGTGGACATGCTCGCGCAAGTCGGCATTGCCGACGCGGGGGCGCGCGCCAAGCAATACCCGCATGAACTGTCCGGCGGCATGCGCCAGCGCGTGATGATCGCGATGGCGCTCATCATGTCGCCCAAGCTGGTCATCGCCGACGAACCCACCACTGCCCTCGACGTCACGATTCAGGCGCAGATCCTCGAACTGCTGCGCGATCTGCGCGCGCGCACGGGCATGGCGCTGCTGCTGATCACGCACGACCTTGGCGTCGTCGCCGAAATGGCATCGCGCGTGATCGTGATGTATGCCGGGCGCGTGGTCGAAGAGGCGAACGTGGCGGAGCTCTTCGCGGCGCCCAGTCATCCGTACACGGAGGGACTCCTGGCGGCGATTCCGAAGCTGGGGCAGGAAACGGAACGCCTGCACACCATTGCCGGATCCGTTCCCCCGCCGACCGCGTTGCCCAGCGGCTGCACGTTTCGCGACCGGTGCCCGTATGCGTTCGAGCGCTGCGCGACGGAGGAGCCGGCGCTGGTGCAGGTGGGATCGGCGCATCGGGCCCGTTGTCATCTCATCGAAGAGCCGGCGCGACGCGCCACACGTCACGCGGTGGCACTCCCATGAGTGGCAACCACATGAGCGCCGCGCCGCTGCTCGAGGTGCGCAACCTCACCAAGCATTTCCCCATTCGCACGGGGCTGCTCCAACGCGTCACCGGCGCGGTCAAAGCGGTGGACGGCGTCTCGTTCGACGTGCATGCGGGCGAGACGCTGGCACTGGTGGGTGAGTCGGGGTGCGGGAAGACCACCACGGGCCGTTCGATTTTGCGACTGATCGAACCGACCTCCGGAACGGTGCGGTTCGACGGCACCGATGTACTGGCCCTGCGTGGCGAGACACTGCGACGCATGCGGCGACGCATGCAGATCATCTTTCAGGATCCGTACGGCTCGCTCAATCCGCGCATGACGGTGGGGGCCGCGATCAAGGAAGGCTTGATCGTGCACGGACTCGCCGAGGGCAGCGCGGCCGACCGTCGCGTGTCCACGCTGCTGGACGAAGTCGGATTGCGCCCGGAGTATGCGGCGCGTTACCCGCACGAGTTTTCCGGCGGCCAGCGTCAACGCATCGGCATCGCGCGCGCGCTGGCGGTGGAGCCGTCGTTCATCGTCTGCGACGAACCCGTCTCGGCACTCGACGTGAGCGTGCAAGCGCAGGTGGTGAATCTGCTGCGCGATCTGCAGCGCGAGCGCGGCCTCTCCTATCTCTTCATCGCGCACGACCTCGCGGTGGTCGCCCACATGGCCGACCGCGTGGCCGTGATGTACCTTGGCCGCATCGTTGAACTCGCGCCGCGCCGCGCGATCTTCAGCACTCCGCTGATGCCGTACACGCAGGCGCTGCTCTCGGCCGTGCCCGTGCCAGACCCCCTGGCCACACGGCAGCGCATTCTGTTGCCGGGTGATCCGCCGTCGCCGGCGAATCCGCCCAGTGGCTGCGTCTTTCATCCGCGGTGTCCCAATCCGCGCAAAGATGCCGAGTGCACCCGCGTGGTCCCGCCGCTCGAAGAGAAGTCTCCCGGACACTTCGTGGCCTGCATCAAGCAGCCGCGTCTCCACCTTCCATCCCACACGTCGTGACGACTCCCTCGCTCCCTTCGCAGGATCGCGCGTTTTTCGGTCATCCGCGCGGCCTCGGCCTGCTCTTCATGACCGAGATGTGGGAACGCTTCTCCTTCTACGGCCTGCGCCCGCTGCTGGTGCTGTTCATGGCGGCCGCGCTCGCCGACGGCGGCTTCGGCTTCGATCGTCCAGCGGCATCCGCCATCGTCGGCATCTATGCGGCGTCGGTGTATCTCGCCTCGCTGCCCGGTGGATGGATCGCCGATCGGTGGCTCGGACTGCGTCGCTCCATCCTGATCGGCGCCATGCTGATCACCTCGGGACACTTGGCGATCGGTATCTCCGGCATGGCCGGCGCGGGCGCGGGGAAGATCTTCTTCTTCCTCGGTCTCGTGCTCATCGTGCTCGGCACCGGTCTGCTCAAGCCGAACATTTCGGCCATCGTCGGCGATCTCTACCCTGACGGGGGCGCGCGCCGTGATGCCGGGTTCTCGATCTTCTACATGGGCATCAACACCGGCGCCTTCATCGGGCAGCTGGTCACGGGATATCTGGGCGAACGCGTCAGCTGGCATTGGGGCTTCGGCGCGGCCGGCGTGGGCATGCTGTGCGGCCTCCTGATGTTCTGGCTCAAGGCCAAGGATACGCTCGGTACGTTGGGGCAGGACATCGTGCGCGATCCCAACCCCGCGGTGCAGGCCAAACGCGAGGGCGCCGTCCGCAACTACACGTTCGGTGGTCTCGCCCTGCTGGCTCTGGTGTTCGTGTTGGCCAGCACGGGCGCCGTCACGCTCGATCCGCAGGCGATCGGCGGTGTGATGACGTTCGTGCTCGTCGGCATTGCCGTCGCGTTCTTCGGATTCCTGTTCGCCTTCGGCGGACTCACCCGCGACGAAAAGCTGCGCTCCGGCGTGATCTTCGTGCTGTTCGTGTTTGCCGCGATCTTCTGGGCGGCGTTCGAACAGGCGCCAACCTCCTTGCAGCTATTCGCCAACGACTTCACCGACCGCAATCTCTTCGGCTTCGAGATTCCGGCCACGTGGTTTCAATCGGTGAACTCGGCGTTCATCATCCTCTTCTCGCCGCTGTTCGCCGCGCTCTGGATCCTGCTCGCCAAGCGCAACATCGATCTCTCCAGCCCGGCAAAATTCGCGATGGGTCTCGCCCTCGCTGGGGTCGGATTTCTGGTGATGGTCTTCGCCGCCAACCGCGTCGTCGCCAGCGGTGGATCGGTGCTCGTATCGCCCTGGTGGCTCATCATCAGCTACATGTTTCAGACCATGGGCGAGCTGTTCGTGAGCCCGGTCGGTCTGTCATCGATGACGAAGCTGGCCCCGCGACGGTATGTCGGCCAGATGATGGGCATCTGGTTTCTGGCCACATCGGTCGGCAACCTCGTGGCCGGTCTGGTGGGCGGACACGTCGATCCCACGAAGCTCGACCAGACACCGCTCGTCTTCACCGGCACCGCCATCGCGCTCTTTGGGGCCACCGTGATTCTGGCGTTGATGATCGTGCCGATTCGCCGCATCATGGCCACCGCGAAGTAGCCGCGATCCCGCGCCGCTACGGCCAGGTGAACAGGCTGGACGGGGCCGTCCGTTCGCGTCCAGCCTGCACATCGCGCGGCTCGTTCCAGAACACACGCGAACGATCGATGCTGGAGAAACGCACCTCGAATCGACGCTGCGGATCAGCACTGATCGGCATGGCGAAGTCCACGCGCCACATCCGCCGCGAGCGCGGCGGCACGGCCGCAAGGACCGACACACCAATCGCACCGCGCCACGGCGTCGAGATCGAATACGGCACCGAGTGATCCGCCCACAGTCGACCGGCCTCGGCGAAACCGGCAAAGCCGACGTCCGCCACGTTCAGCCGCGTGGGCACCACGAGCCGCTGCTCGGCGCGGAATACCAGGCGCCGAGCGCCGGCCTCTCTCGACCCGCGGTGGCTCACGATACCGCCTTCGCGATCCGCCAGCGACAGCTGGAACGGCACGCGCATGTCGCGCCCCGCGCTCCATTCCGACTGCACTACCGTGGTCTGTCGCACCGCCGGCCGGAAATACCACGCGAGTCGGCCACTGGTGACAAAATTGTCCCACGCCTTCGCGTCGCGATCATACCGCGCTTCCGTGATGGCCTGGAGACCGACGAAACTGCGCGTACCGCCGTATCCGCTGTAGAGATTCGCCGCCACGAAATGATCGCGATCCCGTGCCTCCCGCACGACGACCGAACGCCCGGCAACCAGGCCGAGCTGCATGCCCACACGAACGTCCTGCGCGCCGTTGAGTGCATCAAACCCCTGCACCGGCACGAAGCGAAGGGCTCGCAAGCCAAGCAGCGCGTTGGCGCGCACGACGCGTTGCGGACGGAACGTGGGCACGGCCACGTCGGTCGTGTCCACCATCACGCCCTCCCGCGTGAGCAGGAGACTTTGCGCATCCGTGCGCTGCACTTCGCGCGTGAACGACGCACCGATCAGGCGCAGCCGTCCCACCGGTCCCACGCGCGCGACGGCGCCGATGTTGGCGAATTCGCGGCGCACCGTGAGCGCGTTCCGCGGCAAATCACCGCGACGGAACTCCATCGGCCCGCGCGTGCCGCCAAGACTGCCGATCCAGGCGTAGCGCTGCAGGTCGGTGTAATACGGCCGAACCACTTCGAGCTGCATGTCTTGCCCGAACCGGTTGCGCTGCGCGAAGAGGCGGAACTCATTGCGCCCGCTCCCGAAGGCGTAGTTCTCGAGCTTGGCCCCCAGCACATCGTTGTACGCCCGGCCATCACGCCAATTGATGGCCGCCAGCGTCGCCGACCCGCCAAGATTCGATTCGCCGAAGCGCATCCCGCTCACCGGCGGCGACTTCGATTGCAACATCGGCTCGAAGACCAAGCTGAAATCGTCGCGCGTCTCGACCTCGAGCCGCACGCCACCCGCCTCGTCATCGTACACGCGGATCCGCGCGTCCACGAGAAACGGCTGCGCGCGCAAAATGCGCTCCGACTCGGCGCGACGAATCTGGTTACAGGCGTCCCCGGCTTTCATGAGGAGAAACCGCCGCACCACGTCGTCCCGCGTGTTCACGTGCGTCCGTCGCACCGCACGACGCACCCACTCGAGCCGCGCGGGCAAGCGATCCGTAAACGCAGGTTGCGTGATGACGATGATGTCGCTGATCGGTTGCCCCGCGCATCCCGTCACCGGCAAGCGGCCGCGGCTCGAAACCGGCGGCTGCCGCTGCCCATTGGCGCGCACGTCCTGTCCGGCCACCGGGACACACGGCAGACAGGCAGCGAGACACACACCCGCGAGCGCGCGCCGAGAGATCACTTACCCATTCTGCGCTTCAGCGCCGCCAGTCGCTGTTCGGCATCCGCCTCGCGCTCGGCGCGCGTGCGGCGCGGCGATGCGCCAAGCGGATCGGTCATCGCGTCCGCCAACGACTCGGCCATCGGCTCGTCCAACGGCTCGTCGACGCCAGCCGGGTCGGCATGGTCGCGCGCCGGGTCGGCCCGCATGTCCGCCGATTCCGCCGATTCCGTGGAGTCCGTGGCCGTGGATGCCGTCGTGCCCGCCCCGGGCGCCACGCCAGACAGAATCAATCGCAACTCCGCCGACATGTCCTCATAGTCGCGCTCGGCGAGCGAGAGTTCCTGCTGCTGCACCATCTGCTTGGTCTCGAGCATCGCGACGCGTTCCTGATGCTGCACGGCAAAGCGCTCGGCGATCGCGACCGTCTCGGCATCGTTGACCTGCGCCGCCAAGCCCTGCCGACGGCGCACCGTCTCGAGCTCCGCACGCTCCGAGGCCAGACGCGCGCTCGTCGTCGCGAGGGACGCCCGCAGGTCGTTCAGCCCCAGCTTGGCGTGCACCAGCGCGTCACGCATGGACTGCGTCATTGCGCGGCGTTCATCTGGATCGAGGCGCGTGGAGAATCCGCGCAAGGCGTCGCGAAGCGGTTCGAACATGGGCGGGAAGGAGATCGAGACAAGAACCCGTCGTGCGCCCGAAGGATAGTCGCGGTGAGCTGGCCCGCCACCTCGCGCCGCCGCCGCCGCGAACGGGGGGGCATCCTCCCTGATTTCACGGACCCCGATCTCCCCGCGCCGGAAACGCTCCGCCGGAGGCCTCTGTCTGTTATTATCGGACGCACCCCTGAACGCCAACGGTTTTCGGTTGGCTCGCGCGTCCCGCTACCGGTTCCTGTGCTCTACCTCGCCATTCCCGTACACAATGAGGTCGCCACCATCGGCGTCCTGCTTTGGCGGCTCCGCACCGTCCTCGCTGAATTTCCTCGCGAGTACGAGGTCGTCGTGTACGATGATGCGAGCTCCGACGCAACGGCGGAGGTAGCGGAGCAGTACGCGAACGCGATGCCCGTCACGGTGCTCCGCGGGGCCACGCAGGTCGGCTACGCCGGTGCCCTCGACGCGCTGATTCGACATGTGGCCGCGCAGACGCGCTATCCGCGCCGCGACGCCATGCTGCTGGTGCAGGGCGATTTCACCGATCCGCCGGGCATCGTTCCTGAGTTTGCCCGTCGCTTCGAAGGCGGCGCCGACCTGGTCGTCGGCGAGCGGATGGTCGTGGCCGACGCGCCGACCCCCGTGCGTCGGCTGTTCAAGGCCGCGCATTGGCTGATGCGTCCGTTCGTGCGGGTGGACGGCGTGAATGACCTCACGGCCTCGATGCGCCTGATCCGGATTTCCGCGCTGCGCGATCTCGTGCGCCAGGCGGGCACCGAGCCGATCTGCGTCGGTGACTCGTGGACGGCCAACGCCGATCTGCTGCTCAAGCTGGTCCCGTTCGCCCGTCGGGTGGAGTCGGTTCCGATGGAACCGACCTACGGCGTGCGTATGCGCGATACGCGCCGGGTGGCTGTGCGCGATGCCCTCGCCGCGCTCAAGTGGGCGTGGGGCGCCCGTGGACAACGGGCCGTGGCCGGATCGGCCGCCGACGCCGCCGGCGACGCGGAGCGCCGTCCAGCACGCGGGGGCGCGCCCCTCGGCAAGCGACGCGAAGAAACCGAACTCTCCGTCGAAAAGCTTCGCGAGCGGGTACGGGACCGTCCGCGCATCGAAGACGAAGAGTCGTTCAACGGCCGACGCGAGGGTCGCCGCCGCGAGCGCGAGCGGGCGAAAGGCGAGCGCCCGACCGACGAGCAGGGCGACGCGCCGACGGAGCGTGTCATCGAACGCGCACCGGACACGACAGCCCCCGCCGTGCGTCCGCCCCGCGCCGAACGGCCGGAGCGGCCGAAACGCGCACGGGCGGAGACGCCCGAAGGGGAAGCCAAGCCGATTCGCCCCGAGCGACTGCCGCGAGGGCAACGGGCCGCACGAAGTGCCGCGCCGAAGCCAGCGCGGAGCGAACGGGAAGAGCCGCGGTCGCCGTACAGCGACGCTGAGATGGCGCTCGAGGATTCCAAGGCGACGCCCTCCGCGAAGCGCGATGAACCAGAACAGGCGCTCGATCGCGCGCTGGGCTCCCCGTACGCCAGCGAACCCCTGACGGAAACGCGAGCCGACCGCGACGTGCCGCCGGTGAAGCGCACCCACGCCTCGCCCACGATGGACGATCGCGACACCAACGGCGACTCGGACGATGGCGACGCCGACGATGGCGACGCGACCGACGCGGCCGACGGCACCGAAAGCACCGACGGCGCCGCGCCGCGAAAGAAGCGGCGGCGCAACCGTCGGTCACGTCGGGGACGTGCCAAGACGGACGGCACCGCCGACGGAAGCACCGAGGGAAGCACCGACGCCGAGCCGACGGGTGAATCCGCCGAGGGCGACGAGTCGCCGGCGCCAGAGGCTAAGGCCCGACCCCGCTCGCGCAAGCGGACCCCGAAGGCTGCCCAGGAAGGCACCGAGAGCCCTGCCGAAGGCCATGCCGAGGGAGATGCCGAGGGCCATGCGGAAGGCGAAGCGCCTGCCGACGGCGACGAATCAGATCTCGACAGCGCCGCGCGGGCGAGACGGCGCGGACGCCGTGGCCGTCGAGGCGGCGCGCGGCGCTCACGCGGACGTCGGGACAACGACGGCGAGAGCGGCGGCGGCGAAGGCGGCGGCGAGAGCGGCGGCGGCGAAGCGGAAGGCTGAGGTCTGCGCAGCGGCACGAGCAGAGAACAGACGGCCAGTCGGAGGCATCAGACTGGGTATAGTGGTCAGACTTCAGCAACGGCAGTCCACAGTGTCGAGCGCGATATGAGCCCATCGCCCGTGGCCCACCGCCATCAAACGCCTCGAGACTGAGAACTATCGTTGCTCAGCTCTGACCACTATAAAAAGTCTGACGCCAGAATTCTGAGCACTCAGCACTGAGTCAGTTAGCGCCCTTCCCTCGTATCGCCTTCTCAATCCGTTCCGCCGTGCTCGGGCTCACCACCCGAACCACGAAGTACAGCACCGCGCCGATCAGCACCACCCGGATCGCGAAGCCGAGCAGCATGAATAACAGCCCGACCAGCGGCCCCAGCAGCCCGAACACCACCTTCAGGGCGACCAGGCCAAGCATGGCGATCAGGCCGACGGTAAACAGGGTACGGAGCATGGTCTGCCTCACGGGAAGATGGGGTTTCTCCCTCGTACGGTAACGCGCCGGCAAAGTTTCCGCATAGCGGGATTCCGGCTATTCCGGACTTGGTGGTTACGGTACTGTTTCCCGATCGGGTGCACGGGGCTACCTTCCCCTGATCACGCCCAGGACCACCCCGGGCCCTTCCCAGCAGAATATGGCCGAGCAGTTGGTTCAGATTATGGGACGCCACCGACGCGAGCCGCTCCCCGAGCGCAAGCCGTCGTGGCTCAAAGTGAAGGCCCCCGGGGGCGCCAACTACGTGCGCCTCAAGCAGATGATGCAGGAGCTCGACCTGCATACCGTCTGCCAGGAGGCCCACTGCCCCAACATCGGCGAATGCTGGGAGCACGGCACCGCCACCTTCATGATCCTCGGCGATGTCTGCACACGGAACTGCGCCTATTGCGCCGTCTCGCACGGTCGGCCGCCCAAGTACGACCTCGACGAGCCCGCCCGCGTCGGGCAGGCGATCGCCGAGCTCAACTTGCGGCACGCCGTCATCACCTCCGTCGACCGCGACGATCTCCCCGATTTCGGGGCGTACATCTTTGCCGAAACCATCCGGCAGATTCACCATCGCCTACCGGGCTGCTCCATCGAAGTGCTGGTGCCCGATTTTCAAGGCAACGAAGACTCCATCCGCACGGTCCTCGAGGCGCGCCCCGACATCTACAACCACAATACGGAAACGGTGCCGCGCCTGTTCAAGAAGGCGCGCCCCGGCGGACGCTACGAGCGTGTGCTTGAGATTTTCCGCATTGCGAAGCGTGTCGCGCCCACGATCCCCACCAAAACCGGCATCATTCTCGGTCTCGGCGAAACGAACGAAGAAGTCGTCGACGTCATGAAGGAGCTCCGCTCTGTCAACGTCGACATCCTCACGCTCGGCCAGTACCTTCGCCCCTCCGACGGACATATCGAACTCGATCGCTATGTCACCCCCGAGGAATTCCGCGAGCTGTATCTGGTCGGCATGCAACTTGGCTTCAAGCATGTCGAAAGCGGCCCGCTCGTGCGCTCCAGCTACCACGCGTGGGAGCAGGTGCAAGCCGCCGGCGTCTGACCACACGAACACCGCTCGACCCAGTAATCCACACCCGCCAATTCCCCATGTCGACTGCTAAACCCCGCAAGAAGGGCGAGCCCGTGCGCGCCGATGCCAAGGCTGACGCCAACGCATCGGACCGCACGTCGGCCGCCACGAATCGCGAGCTTCTCTACTCGATGCTGCTGCAGCGTCGCTTCGAAGAGCGCGTGGCCGAGATGTACGCCATCGGCCGGATCGGCGGCTTCTGCCATTTGTATATCGGGCAGGAAGCCATTTCGACCGGCGTGATGTCGTTGCTGCGTGCCGACGATTACATCATCACGACCTATCGTGATCACGGACAGGCGCTGGCCCGCGGTATGACGCCGCGCGCCGCCATGGCGGAACTGTTCGGGCGGCAGGATGGCTGCGCGAAGGGCAAGGGCGGGTCGATGCACATGTTCGACAAGCAGCTCGGCTTTCTCGGTGGACACGGCATCGTCGGTGGTCATATCCCGATCGCCGCCGGCGTGGGATTCGCCATCAAGTATCGCGGTGGTGATCAGGTCATCGTGTGCTTCATGGGTGAGGCGGCCGTGAACAACGGCGCCTTCCACGAGGCCCTCAACATGGCCTCGCTCTGGAAGCTGCCGTGCCTGTTCATCATCGAGAACAACCGCTACGGCATGGGTACCGCGCTCGAGCGCGCCTCGGCCATTCACGACATCTACAAGCGCGGCGCCTCGTACGACATGCCGCGTGATGTGGTCGACGGACAGGATGTGCACGCCGTGCGCAAGGCCACCGAAGAAGCCATCGATCGCGCGCGCAAAGACGGCACGCCGACGCTGCTCGAAATTCGCACCTACCGCTTCATGGGCCATTCGATGTCCGACGCGGTCAGCGGCACGTATCGCACCAAGGAAGAGCTGGAGCAGTACCTCAAGCGCGACCCGATCGCCCTGCATCGTCAGCGCATGGAAGAAGACGGGGAGATCTCACCCGCCGACGTGGCGGCGATGGACGACGAGATCAAGAAGATCGTGCAGGACAGCATCGACTTTGCTGAGCAGAGCCCGGAGTTGCCGCTTGAGGCGCTCATGGAAGACATCCTTGTCGAAACCACGAGCTGAGAGCCCAACGACCATGGCCGTAATTACCTACCGCGATGCGCTCAACATGGCGCTCCGCGAAGAAATGCACCGCGACGATCGTGTCTTCCTCATGGGTGAGGAGGTCGCGGTGTATCAGGGTGCGTATAAAGTCTCGAAGGGATTGCTGCAGGAGTTCGGCGAGATGCGCGTCGTCGACACGCCCATCACCGAACTCGGCTTCGCCGGCGTCGGCGTCGGTGCGGCGATGGCAGGGCTGCGTCCGATCATCGAATTCATGACGTGGAACTTCGCGCTGCTGGCGATCGATCAGGTCGTGAACGCGGCGGCGAAGATGCTGTACATGTCGGGCGGTCAGTTCCCGATGCCGATGGTGTTCCGCGGCCCGAACGGTGCCGCGCTGCAGCTCGGTGCGCAGCACTCCCAGGCGTGGGAATCGTGGCTGGCGCACATTCCCGGCCTCAAGGTCGTGGCCCCCGCCACGCCGTACGATGCCAAGGGACTCCTCAAGGCCGCCATCCGCGATGACAATCCGGTGTGCTTCCTCGAAGGCGAAATGCTCTACAACACCAAGGGCGAAGTACCGGACGACGATTACATCGTGCCGATCGGCAAAGCAGAGCTCAAGCGTGAAGGCGAGCACGTGACGCTGGTGTCACATGGCAAGATGGTGCTGGTGGCCCTGCAAGCCGCCGATCAGATGGCCAAGGAAGGCATTACCTGCGACGTCGTCGACCTGCGCACCATCCGTCCGATGGATGTCGACGCGATCACGGCGTCGGTGAAGAAGACGAGCCGGTGCGTCGTCGTGGAAGAAGGATGGGAAGTGTGTGGCGTCGGCGCGCAGGTGGTGGACTACGTCCAGCGCCATTGCTTCGACTACCTCGATGCACCGGTGCTCCGCGTGCATCAGGCCGATGCGCCGATGCCGTATACCAAGAGTCTCGAAAAGGCCGCCAAGCCCGACTTGCCGAAGACGATCGCGGCAATCCGACAGGTTCTCTACCTCGACTGACCCAGCGATCATGGCAACGAAAGTGATGATGGAGGCGCTCTCTCCCACCATGGAAGAAGGGCGCCTCGTGAAGTGGCTGAAGAACGTCGGTGACGCCGTGAAAACCGGCGACACCATCGGTGAAGTCGAAACCGACAAGGCGATCATGGAGCTCGTCGCGCGCGGCGACGGCATTCTGCGCGCGCACTTGGTCCCCGAAGGCACCACCGCCGCCGTCGGCATGGTGATCGGCGTGATCGCCACCGCCAACGAAGACATTTCATCGATGACCGGTGGCGCGGCGCCTGCACCCGCCGCAGCGCCCGCAGCAGCGGCGCCCGCAGCAGCGGCGCCCGCAGCACCCGCACCCGCAGCCGCGGCGCCGACGGGCCCCGTGCGCTCCTCACCGCTCGCGCGTCGCCTGGCCGCCGAAAAAGGCGTCAACATCGGCGCCATTCATGGCAGCGGCCCCGGGGGCCGCGTGATCCGTCGCGATATCGAAAGCGCCGCCGCATCAGCACCCGCATCAGCGCCGGCTGCCGCGAGCGCCGCGGCACCAGCCGCCGCGTCGTCGAAGGCCGCCCCGACGGCCGTCGCCACCGCCATGCAGATCGACGGCGAGTTCAAAGACGTGGCCCTCACGCAAATGCGCAAAACCATCGCGCGTCGGCTCAGCGAGTCCATCGGCCCCGTGCCCACGTTCTACCTCACGTCGGAAATCGACATGACGCAGGTGGGGCAGCTGCGCGAACAGATGGTGGCGAACGGCGATCAGTACAAGGTCTCCGTGAACGACATCATCATCAAAGCCGTCGCCATCGCGCTCACGCGGCACCCGGAGTGCAACGCACACTGGATGGGCGATTCCATTCGCTACTTCAGCGCCGCGCACATCGGCATGGCGGTGGCCACCGACGACGGCCTGATCGTACCCGTCATCCGCGACGCGCAGCGCAAAGGGCTCGGACAGATCGGCCGCGACGCCCGCGAACTCGCCAAGAAGGCGCGTGAACGCAAGCTGCAACCCGCCGAGTTCACCGGCGGGACGTTCTCGGTGTCCAACCTCGGCATGTTCGGGATCGATCAGTTCACGGCCATCATCAACCCGCCCGAAGCCGCCATTCTGGCCGTCGGCGCAACGGAAACGAAGCCGGTGTGGGAGCACGGCCAGTTCGTGCCGCGGCAGCTCATGCGCGTCACGCTCAGCTGCGACCATCGCGTGATCGATGGCGCGATCGGCGCCAAGTTCCTGCAGACGCTGCGCGGCCTGCTCGAAGCCCCCATGATGATGCTCTTTTAGCGCAACACGCACGCGATTCCGGAATCAGCATCGTTACGTCACGCCGGGCGGTCTCACCGTCCACGCGCGGTGCACTGTGGTGCGTCCTGTTCCTGCTCTCGGCCTGCGCCGGCGGCGATGGGCCGGCCGCACCGATTCCGCCGGGCGCCTTGAGCCTCGCGGTGACAGGACTGCCCATCGGCCTCAATGCCGATATCACCGTCGCCAACGCGGCCTTCTCGCGCGCCGCCATCGGCACCGTGAGTTGGGTCGACGTCCCGGCCGGCGAGTACACGATCACAGCGCATCCCGTGCGAACGGCCGACGGCAGCTACGCCGTCACGCCGCCCACGGTCTCCGTTACCGTGGTGAGCGGCTCCACGCCGGCCACGGCCACGATCATGTATGCGCCGTTGCCGTCGGCCATCGATCTCGCGATTACGGGCGTGCCGGCTGGCGTCGATGCGCCCGTGACCGTGTCGGCCCCCGGCGGGGGCGACGTTGCCGTGACGGCGTCGCGCCTGCTCAGCCACGCCAACACGGGCCGCTGGAAAGTCGCGGCGGGCACGCTGCGATCGGGGGGGGCTCGCTATTCGCCCTCGCCTGCCGCCATCGACACCCTCGTGTTGTACGGCGACACCGCGCGCGTTGCCGTACGCTACGACGTATCCAGCGGTGCGCTGGCCGTGGCGCTCACCGGGCTGCCCGCTGGGCTGCCGGGTGCGGTGCAGGTAACCGGTCCTGAAGGGTTCACGCGGGCGCTGACGGCCACGTCCACCCTCACCGAACTCACCCCGGGGGCATACCGGGTGATCGCCACCGCCGTCGTGGCGGGCGGCATCACCTATCGGCCGGCCGCCGACACCACCAGCGTCACCGTGATCGCCTCGTTGACGGCGGCCCCCGCCACAGTCACGTATGCGGCGCAGGTTGGCCGCGTCGTCGTGACCACCAGCGGGCTCCCGGCTGACGCCGCGCCGGCGATGACCCTGACCCGCGGCAACGTCACACGGGCCCTCAGTGGCCCCGCCACCCTCGATTCGCTCCCGGTGGGCAGCTATGCCCTGTCGGCCGGTCCGCTCACGGTGGCGGACGTGCGCTACCGGCCCGCCACCGCAACCCACACTCTCACCGTCACGACCGGAAATACGACCACGATCCACGTCGCCTTCACAGTCGTGCCCACCGTCGTTGACGTCCCCGTCTCGGGTCTCCCCACCGGCGCCGCCGCCAGCATCACGCTCACCGCACCCTCCGGTATCGCCTCGCCGATCACGGCGACCACGCGCATCAGCCCGGCCGCATCCGGACGCTGGCGCCTCAACGCCGGCAGCGTGACCAGCGCGGGCGCCAGCTACCTGCCCTCGCCCGCGGCGCGCGACACGACGATCGCGGCCGGCGATACGCTGCGGCTGCCGGTGCAGTACACCATCGCCACCGGCTCGATCGCGGTCGTGGTGAGCGGCCTGCCGGGCGGTGCCTCGGGCAGTATCACGGTGACCGGCCCTGGCGGCTACACGCAGCGCCTGACGGCCACGACGACGCTCACCCTGCTCACGCCCGGCAGCTATACCGTGGCCGCAGCCAACGTGACCACGGCCGGCACCACCTATCTGCCGACGCGCCCGTCGCAGCAAGTCACCGTGGTCGCCTCGCTCGTCGCCGCGCCGGCAACCGTCTCGTACGCGTTGGCGATCGTCGTCGACGTCGACGTCTCGGGTCTCCCAGCCGGCGCCGCCGCCAACATCACGCTCACCGCACCCTCCGGTGTCGCCTCGCCACTCACGGCGACCACGCGCATCAGCCCGGCCGCGGCCGGCCGCTGGCGCCTCAACGCCGGCAGCGTGACCAGCGGGGGCGCCAGCTACCGGCCCACGCCGACCGCGCTCGACACCACCGTGACGGCCGGCGATACGTTGCGGCTGCCGGTGGCGTACACCATCGCCTCGGGCTCGATCGAGGTCGTGGTGAGCGGCCTGCCTGGCGGTGCCTCGGGCCGCATCACGGTCACCGGCCCCGCCGGGTACACACGCAGCGTGACGGCCAACACGACGCTCACCCTGCTCGCGCCCGGCAGCTATACCGTGACCGCGGCCAACGTGACCGCGGCCGGCACCACCTACGTGCCGACGCCCACGTCGCAGCAGGTCACCGTCGTCGCCTCGCTCGTCGACTCGCCGGCAACGGTGTCGTACGCGTTGGCGACCGGTGCCGTGACCATCACCACCAGCGGCCTCCCCGGTGGCGTCACGCCAACGTTCACACTCACCGGTACCGGATCCCCCCGTTCGGCCAGCGGCGCCGGGACGGTCTCCTCGCTCGTCGTCGGCAGCTGGACGATCACCGCCAACATCATCGTAAGCGGCACCACCACCTACACGCCGTCGCCCTCGTCGCTCAGCGTGTCCATCACGCCCAACGGCACCGCCACCGCCAGCTTCGCGTACACGGCCACGGTGGCGCCCACGAATTTCACGATCACCAACGTCTACCTTACGCAGGCGATTCAGACGCTCGACAACTCGGTCACGTTGGTGGCCGGTCGCGACGCCCTGCTCCGCGTATTCGTACAAGCCAACGCCGCCAACTCGGCGCGCCCTGACGTGCGCGTGCGGATCTACGACGGCGCGTCGCTGCTGCAAACGGCGACCATCGCCGCACCAGAATCCAGCGTACGCACGTCCCTCGCCGAGGGCACGCTGTCGTCCACGTGGAACCTGCGGGTGCCGGGTGCCAACATCCGCACCGCCACGCGCGTGCTGGTCGATCTCGACCCGACGCTCGCCATCACCGACGCCGACCGCCGCGACAACACGTGGCCATCCAACGGCACGCCGCAGAACGTCAGCGTGAATACGGTGCCAACCTTCACCGTACGGTTCGTGCCCATCGTCGTCGGTACCCGCACCGGCAACGTCAGCGCGGGCAACAGCGCCTCGTTCCTGTCATCGGTATCGCGCATGTTCCCGCTCGGCACCGTGTCGTCCGACGTCCGCGCGCCGTTCACGTCCAGCGCCACCGACATTCAGAGTAGCGACGGCAACGGACAGTGGCTCACCGTGCTCAATGAGATCAACGCCCTGCGCACGACCGACGGCGCACCGAGCACGATGCACTACTACGGCGTGCTCAAGGTGTCGTACACCA
>CAMBRJ010000009.1 GCA_945870175.1 Gemmatimonas phototrophica | reverse complement strand
CTGGCGCTGTCGGAGGCGGAACGGGCCGTGTCGCTCGACGCGCGGAGCGCACGCGCGTGGAGTGTTAGGGGCACGGTGCTGAGCTTCATGTCGGCGCGCGGCCGCGATGTCAAAGCGTCGTTTGCCAAGGCGATCGACCTCGACTCCCGCGACCCCGAGATCGCCTGGCACGAGGGACGGGCATGGCTTCGCCTTGGCCAGCGAGCGGACGCCGAGGCGGCGTTTCTGCGCGCGACACGGCTCGCGCCGACGTTCGCCCCCGCGCTGACCGATCTCGGCGACATGGCGTTGCGCGAGCAGCGCGTCGTGGTGGCCTGTCAGTGGCTCAACGCCGCCATCGCCGCCGATCCGTACAATCCGATGGCCTATGCGTTCCGCGCGATAGCGCGACGGACGAAGAAGGACGTGCGTTTGGCGTGGAGCGACGCCGAGATCGCGATCCGGCTCGGGGCGCGTGCCGGCGGCGAAGCGGCGTACGCGCTCGCCGACGTTACGGGCGGCGATTCGACACGCGCCCGGCGACTCGCCCTCAAGCTGTTTCGTGAATTCGACCGGCGAGACCGGATCGGCAGCCGCGACGCCCGCCTCGCCGCTCTCTCCCTCGTGGCCATAGGCGAGCGGGCGCGCGCGGTGTCACTGCTCGAGCGGGCGCAGCCTCGCGACGGTCTGCTTGGTCAGATGCTCGCGGATCCCGCCTTTCGGTCGCTGACTAGCGACCCGCGATTCCGAACAATCCAATTAGATGTCGCGCGCCGCACCCCCGCGCAACCCGTCACCACGAGGACCGCCCCATGACCTCGACGATACAGCATCTCCAGCATGCCAAAGACGTTCTGGTTCGGCGCTACTCGACGGTGACATTCGTGGCGGAGAACGCCAGCGGCTTCATCTTCAGCGCACGGACCGGCGACGAGGCAGCGGCAGCGGTGGTCATCAAGGTGGCGTACCCCAACAGCGATGTGCCCGGCATTTCCGATATGAGCGCACGCTTTCACCGCGAATGCGAGATCGGAGCGAAACTGCACCACCCGCACATCGTACGCGTCTCGCCAGCAGAAGTGATCGACGGGATCGAGTTCTTCGAGATGTCCGCCGGCGGAGGATACCGCCTCGACCATCTTGTGAAGGCCACCAACCCGCCCTCGTACGATCGCATTCTGACGATCATGACGGAGCTCGCTGAATCCCTCGACTACGCCCATGGCGAGGGCATCGTACACGGCAACCTGCGACCATCGGTCGTGCACCTCGACGAAACTGGCCACGTGCGCGTCAGAGGGTTTCTCTTGTATGAAGGCAAGAACGCGCCCCACCCCGGGCTGTCGCCGGCGGTCATCGGCGACGCCGCGTACATGCCACCGGAACAGTGGCATGACGCGCGGGTCGATCGTCGCGTCGATGTATATGCCGCAGGCATTCTCGCGTATGAACTCTGCACCGGCCACGCCCGCGTCGACCATGATGCGAACGGCATGGCTGAAGTACATCCGATCGCGTTGCTGCCGAATCAGCCGCTGCGTGATGGGGTGCCGCTGCATGCCGTTGCCGCCATCCGTCGGGCGACGAACAGGGACGCCGTGATCCGCTTTGCTTCGATCGGCGCGTTCGTGGACGCGTTGCGCAATGCCGAGCACGCGTTGGGGCATAGTCTGCCGACGATCGCACCGCCGGTGGCGCCCGAACGGACCGCGCCGTGGATGCTCATAGTGCTCGTCGTGGCGGTTGCCATCGGGACGGCGATCATTGTCCCATCGGAGGCCCGGACCAGGGTACTCACGTGGGCGGCGTCTCGCATCAACCCGACATCGGCCACAGAGGGCGCATCCGCCTCGCCGGAATCGCGAATCGCACCGACGATGGACACCCGCACGCAGCGCGGTCCGGGATCCACCAGCCGCGAGCGTAGCGCTGCTCCCGACGAGCAGCGGCGCGACAGCACGCGCACGCAGCCGCCGTCGCCGGTGCCACCGGATGGACAAGCGGAAGTCAGTGCACGGACTCGACGGGCAACCTCATCGCGAGCGACGACTCGATCCGCTACAGCGGTCGACAATCAGGCTGATGCCACTCGCGAGGTCATCACGGATCGAAACATCGGCAGCTCGGCTTCGGGCCGTGCTGTGCAGACGGGGGTGTTGCTGATAAGCGCGGACCAAGGAAACGCCGTCGTGCTGGTGAACGGCATCCCACGCGGAACGACTCCGCTCGCGCTGTCGCTGTCGCCAGGCGCGTATCGGGTGTCGCTGCGGAGCGCACTCACGTACGACCCGAGAGAGATGCGAGTTCTCGTCGCGCGCGCCGATACGGCTTTCGCGGAGTTTTATGCGACGAATGCGCTCCCCGACGACACGACCAGCGCTCTACGTCCCGGCGCAGGCAACCCCGGATGACCGTGGGGAGCCCCTGGGTGTCGGGCACCGGACACCAGAGAGCCCGCCGGATGCCGACGAGCGTCTCTCGGGTATCGACCGATGGTTACTCGAATCCGCTGCGCGCGATGCGGTTTGGTGGCGAGAAGCAGCCAACTGGCTTGCCGCCCACGTCGCGATCCGTCGTTGAACGAGGAATGTCGGCGACCCCTCACGCCTCAACCCAAGCGGGCCGCGACAGATGACCGACAGCTCAAGCTCACCACGGATCATCGGGCACCCGACAGTCCAGACTACGCTCGTGTCGTTCCCGCTTCTCGCTGGCCTTGTCGCGTTCGTCGCAGCCCTTGGCCAAGCATCAATGCTGGCGGACGCCGACTCCTATTGGCACCTCGCCACCGGTCGCTGGATCATCGCGAACCGCGCCGTGCCGACGACGGACCCGTTCTCCCATTCGATGCCCGGTGTTGCCTGGACGGCGCACGAGTGGGGATCGGAAGTGCTCATGCGCGTGGCCTACGACTGGGCCGGATGGCCGGGGATGCTCTGGCTCGCGGCGATCGCGTTCGCCTTGACCATGGCCATCATGGCGCGCTTTCTGGTTGACCGGATGGAGCCGCAGCACGCGATCGTACTGACCCTCGTGTGTGCCACGCTCATGGTAACCCACCTGCTCGCGCGTCCGCACGTGATCGTGTGGCCGCTGACCGTGGCGTGGGTCGGTGCGCTCGTGCGAGCAGGCGAACAACGCACCGCGCCGCCGTGGTACCTGCTCGTGATGCTCGTGGTGTGGGCGAACTTGCACGCGAGCTTCACACTCGCGCTCGGGTTCGCGGTGGCACTGGCCGTCGATGCCGTCATGCAGCGCGAGACGACCGCGTCGCGCGTGGCCTGCGCACGACAGTGGGGCGCGTTCCTCGTCGTGGCGATCGCCTGCAGTCTGATCAATCCGCAAGGGATCGGGGCCTACGAACACGCACGCAGCGTCATGGCGATGACGACGACGCTCGCGGTCGTCAACGAATGGAAGTCCGCAGACTTTCATACGTTCCGACCGCTGCTGCTGTGGTTGCTGATGGTACTGGGCTTGGCGCTGACGGGCCGGCTTCGGCTTTCGGCCGCACGGCTGATGTTCGTGTGCGGGTTGCTGTATCTGGCGCTCAAACACCAACGCTACCACGCGTTGGTGGGGGTGGTGTCTCCATTCCTGCTGGCCACCCCGATCGCCGCAGGCTTGAAATCCTTGACGGATTCGACTGGCAAGGATGTAGAGGTCCTCGACCGCTGGTTCCGCGCGCTGGCCCGACCCGCCAGCGCGAACCGCATACTGTTGATCCTGGCGCTCGGCGCGCTGCTCGCCTACGGGAATACCCGAATTTCGCGACCGGTCCCGGCCGCCGAGATAACACCAGAGCGCGCGCTCGCGGCGTTTCAGGCAACGGGGGCGACCGGCCGCGTATTGAACGAGTACAGCTTCGGCGGATACCTCATCTTTCGCGGCATCCCCGTCTTTTACGACGGCCGCGGTGACATGTACGGGGACGCGCTCATCGGCGAGGCCGTCGATGCCCTCTTCCTGAAACATCGCGGCGCGCTCGAGCAGCTCCTGACGACACACCAGATCGGGTGGACGCTGCTGACTCCGACGACACCCGCCGTGCAGCTTCTGGACTACCTCCCGAACTGGCAGCGCATCTACGCCGACTCGATCGCGGTTGTCCATGTTCGCCGCGACTTGCTGCACACCACAGCGTCTCCAGTGCCACTCCGCTGATTGCGCAATCGCCCCTACCCGAGCCGCTGCGTCGATGACGATGGCAGAGTGCGTGTCCACCGTCCACGTTCGCGCCGGACGCGCACCAGTTCGCGAAGGGCCCAGAAGAAGTCCATTGGCCGCACCTTCGAGCCCGCACGGTGCTGCCAGACGGCGAGCGGTTGCTCGCGGACGACCTCCTCGACGCTCGTGTCGCCAGCATGCCCCAACAAGGCATCCGCTCGCGCCAGCATCTCGACATCGAAGATCCAGCGGGAGGTGAAGGGCTCGGAGAGTATCTCGAGCAGGAGCGGGCTGACCCTGAATAGTTTGGCACCACACTGCGTGTCATACGATGGGAGCCCCAGCATGATCGATGTCACGGTGGCGAATGCCCGTCCGAGATAGTGTCGGCTGGCCCGGCGTTCCACGCGACGCCCCAGGGAGCGCAGACGAATCCCCCACACCCACTCGACCGTCGCTGCAGCTTCCAGTGTGCCGCGCAACGCAGCGACTTCCGACAGCGGGGCCGAAAAGTCGGCGTCCCAGAAGCCGCAGAGATTTCGCTGGGCCGACGCGAACAGCAGCCCCTGCCTCACGGCTTCCGCCTTCCCGCAGTTGTTCGGCAACGTGAGGACCGACACCCGGCCGAGCCACGTCCGTTCAACGGAGCGCAACACGTCGGCCGTCGCGTCGGTCGAGCCATCGTCGACGAGACACAGGTCGAGCCACGCCATCCCGCGGAGTGCGGCGTCGAGCGCGCCGCAGTCCAGCCGCATGGCTTCATTGTAGCACGGGATCACCAGCATCAGCCGATCGTTGGCTCCTACGGGCGCAGCGGCGTTCATCGGCGCCGCGCTATGGCGAGAAGTGACAGCCCGAAGGGCGCGCGCCGACGGGGAATCCAGAGGCGCTCCATTCGCCATATGCGCAGCAACACATCATTCATCACGTTCGACGGTGTCAGATCCGCGACGGCGTAGCCAAAGAACCGCTCCCGGAGGCGCTGCGCCACGGCCAGAGGGAGCAGCAGTGAGTTGAAGTACGACAGGTACTCCGCCCGCAGTCCCGCCGCCGTCAGGTGAGCCTGCAGTGACCCGGCGGTGTAGCGCCGGAAGTGCTGGTGCACCTCATCGTGCGGCCCCCATAGCCACGGGTAGGCGGGTACGGAGATCAGGATCGCACCGCCGTCAGTTAACCGCTCACGGAGGGCCGCGAGTGATTCGACGGGATGCTCGAGATGCTCGAGCACGTCGAACAGTCCGATGAGATCGAACCGCTTTTCACCGAACGGGATGTGATCGGGGAGCGAGCCACGATTGACGGTCCCGATGCGCAAGGACGCTGCCCGGTCCACCGCCTGGGCATCGAACTCGAAGCCATGCACCTCACCGTACTGCGAGAGCAACGGAAGATTCCCCCCGGAGCCGCAACCAGCGTCGAGGATCTGCGCGGACGCAGAGAGTCCGGCACGCTCAATCGCGGCCGCGATGAACTCCCGTCGGCCGCGGAACCACCAATGATCACGCTCGGCCGCAGCCAAGAGTTCGAAGGCGTCGTGTTGCATAGCTGGTCCCTGACGGTATCCGCCGCATTCCATTCACGCCATAGTGAAACGCCCGACCTTCAGGTGCTGCTAGCCCGACGTGATCGAATCCCGCGCGCGCGCAATGACCCGCTGCATCAGAGTCTCCATCTGCTCCAAACCGCCGCCCAGTCCAGCGAACATCCCGCCAGCATGCTGCGAAACGTCGTCGAACGCACGAAATGTCGTGCGCCCGTTCCGCAACGCCAGAGGGATCTGGATGAACCGCGGTACGCCACCTCGCTCGATCTCGCGCTCGATCGTGAATGCTCCGGCGACGGCACGCGCCAAGGCGTCGGCGGTGCCGTCGTTCGGATGGATCATCGGCAGACGAGAGGCGTCATCAGACGACGACGCCGATTACGCCGCGCAGAACTGATCGAACGCGCCGGCGAGATCCTGGGCGATTTCCTGCGCGCTGCGACCTTCGATCTGGTAGCGCTCGAGCATGAACACGACATCGCCGTCCTTGAACAGCGCGATCGACGGAGAGCTCGGGGAATAGCCGGTGAAGTACGACCGCGCGCGGTCGGTGGCTTCACGATCCTGGCCAGCGAACACGGTCGTGGACACTTCGGGCGTGGTCGCGTTAGCGAGCGCCATGGCGATCGCCGGACGAGCGTTGCGGGCGGCGCAGCCACACACCGAATTCACCACGACCAGCGCGGTGCCCTTGTGCTCCTGCAGCAGCGCGTCGACGGCGTCGGCGGTGCGCAGTTCCTGCACGCCGAGGCGCGTGAGTTCTTCGCGCATGGGCTGCAGCATGTACTCGGGATACATCATGGCTCGGTCTCCTAGTATTCCGGAATGTCTTCTCGCGGCTCCCGCACGAGGGCGAGAATCGCCGCCTGCGGCACCACGAGATACTGTTCGTTTTCGAACGTAATTTCGACGGCGGCCTTTCTGAAGAAGAGCGCGAAGTCGCCGACCTGCGCCTGCATGGGCACGAAGCGCGCTTCCCGGCCGGAGCCCCCGGAAATCCGCCAGGGCTCTTCGCCTTGGTCGGTGAGCTCCGGAAGCGCGAGGCCGGGGCCGGTGGAGACGATCTCGCCACCCTGCACCGCCTGATTATCAATGGCCGTGGGGGGCAGATAGAGGCCGACTTTCGAGCGCTGGTCGCCATCCTCGGTTTTGACGAGGATGCGGTCACCGACGACGATCAGACGTTTGTGCTTCCGATTCATGTACTCCTGACACGCGCTGGGGTTCTTGTTGGAATCTAGTCTGCGGCTTTGGGCTTTGGGCTTTGGGCTTTTGTGTGCTGGCGGAGCCGCCCCCCCGCCGCCCGACATCCCCCTTCGCGGCTTTTCTGCTGCGCGGAGCGCCGGGCGCTGGCGCGCCGGCACGCGCTTGCAGAGAGCCGCGGCGGGGGAGTCGGGCGGCGGGGGGGCTGGGGGGGCACACGGCACTCTTGGGCGCGCGGGGCAGACGTGGAGGGATTCCAACCGCCCCGTTACTACAGCAAGCGCTTACGGCCAAGGGCGCTGGGTACCGATCGCGTTTACCCGGCGACGACGGCCGCGGCTTGCGCGGCCGCGTGGACGCCGTGCCACTGCGCCTCCTCGAAGAGGCTCAGCCCACTCAGGTCGGCATGCGCCACGTACATCCGCGGGGCGGGTTGCCAGGCGTTGAGCGCCGCCACGCGACCGAGCACCCCAGGCGTGGGGCGCGCCATGGCGTGCCCCCAGCGCATGATGTCGATGCGCGCCACGCAGTCGGCGATGTCGCGATGCGCGCGCGAGAGATCGGCGAGGATCTCATCACGCCACCCGCTCCAGGCGCGCTGCTGCAGGTACTGCCGTGCCTCGCGCACGGGGCGATCGACCACGGCGTGATACCAGGTCCACACCGTGCGATCGGGCGGCGTGCCCAATCCCTGGTGGGCCGCGTTCACATAGCCCAGTGAACGGCTGCCGTAGATCACGTTGTCCCACGCCAGCTCGGCGCCCGCCGACGCCGGCGGCCGATCGATCACGAGATTGGCGACCACCCACGGTGCGTACTCGTGCGTGACCGGAAGCGTCACGCCCTCGCAAACCCGTGGCAGCACGAACAGCGGCGCACACCAGATCACCACGTCGGCGGTGATGCGTTCCGCCGGCGTGTCCACGATCCATCGCGTTCCGCGGCGCGCGATCTGCCACGCCGGAGCGCCGGTCACGATGCGGGCGCGCCCGTCGGCGTGCGGGCGCGCCGACAACCGCGTGGTGAGTTGCTGGGCAATGAAGTCGTTGCCTTCGGGCCAGGTGAGCGGCCCCTGCTCGTCGGCGTCGCGCCCGGCGAAGTAGTGCACGGCCGCCCAGGCACTGGCCTGACCCAGCGACGCGCCGTAGTCGTCGCGCGTGCCGTACTCCACCCACCAGCGCAGCGCCGGGGCATCGAAGCCTTCGCGCGTCATCCACTCCAGCGCGGTGTGCGTGTCGAGCGCGCCTACGGCGGCCGCCTGCTTCGCGGCGGCGCCACCGGCGCGATGCGCGGCGAGTCGGCGGGCGTGGCCCTCCGCGCTGGGTACGCTGAACATGCCCGTGTGGCGCCACTCCGCGATGCGCTCCTCGAACCGGCGAAACTGCTCGCGGTGCGCACGCGATATCGCATCGGTGGGCTCGAGCCCCTCGTGCCATCGGCCGTGTTGCCAGATACGCTCCTGCGGCGTGTGACAGAGCACGCGCTCATCCCACACGCCGTCAGCGCCGAGCACGCCGAGTTCGCGGAAGAGCTGGCGCACGTGCACCGCGTCGACGGACGGCACCGGCACGTAATGCGCGCCCCACGGCGCGCGCTGCCCGCGATAGTCGGCCGAGCGCGCGTTGCCGCCGGTGCGTGCATCCATTTCCAGCAGCGTCCAGTCGTGCATTCCCAACGCATCGAGCTTCCACGCCGCCGAGAGGCCGCCCATGCCGCCGCCGACGATAGCGACCTTCACGCGGCGTTCGGCTCGGCGCGTCGCACTCGTGGGCAGTCGGTTCCGCGCGGTGCCGTCGCGCAGCAGGTGTCCATCGGCACTGCCATCGGGTACGAAGCCCCCGCCGATCACGCGGCCCTTGGCTGTCAGGCCCACCAATGCCGGCGCGGCCGCGATGACGCCGAGCGCGCGGACGAAATCGCGTCGCGATGTAGTCATCGGAACACGATCACCGGTTGATCGCGTCGAACTCGTGCTCGTAGTAGCGAACGAGCACCTGGTCATTCAGCCGGTTGGCCAGCGCGGGCACCCGCTGCATGTCCGCGGGAAAGTCGAACAATGCAGGGACGGTGGAGGCGGTGAGATAACGCAACCCATCGGGCAGCGTGGCCGGTGGCGCGTAGCTGCTGAGCCCCGCGATCACGAAGCCCCATTCGCCGAAGCTCGGCACGTACACGTGGTACGGCCACGTGCGGAGCCCGGCGCCTTCGAGCGTGGTCACGATGCTCCAGAACGACTGACGCGCAAACATCGGCGACGTGCTTTGCACCACCAGAAAGCCGCCCGGCGCGATGTGCTGCTTCACCAGCCGGTAGAACGCACTCGTGTACAGCTTGCCCACGTGGTAGTTGGACGGGTCGGGGAAGTCGATCACCACGAAGTCGAATTGCACGGCGGAACTGTCCAGCCAACTGAAGGCGTCGGCGTTCACGACCTTCACGCGCGCGTCGGTGAGCGACTTGGCGTTGAGCCCGGTGAGCCGCGGATGCTGCTGAAACAGCGCCGTCATCCCTTCGTCGAGATCGACCAGCGTGATCTGCTGCACGTCGGGATACTTGAGAATCTCCCGCACGGCGAGTCCGTCCCCACCGCCAAGCACCAAGACGCGCCCGCGCGCCGTGGCGGCGGAGAGTCCGGGGTGCACGAGCGCTTCGTGATAGCGGTACTCGTCGCGCGAGGCGAACTGCAGGTGCCCGTTCAGGTACAGGCGCAGGTCATCCTTCCAGCTGGTGAGCACGATGCGCTGGTAGCGCGTGTCCTTCGCGAGGATGATCGGGTCGGCATACATGCCCTCCTCGGCCAGCGTCGTGATGCGCTGCCCCTTCCAGAGGCCGGCACCGAGCACGAGGAGCGCGAGCACGCCACCAACGCGGAGCGCATTCTTGCGCGGCAACACATCGCGGAACAGCCACGTGCTCCAAAGCCCGACCATCACGTTGATCACACCGAACAGCAGGGCCGAACGCACGAGGCCGAGGCGCGGCACCAGCAGCAGCGGAAAGAGCAGCGAGGCGAACAGCGCACCGATGTAATCGAACGTGAGCACGTTGGCGACGACATCCTTGAAGCTGAAGCGATCCTGCAGAATGCGCATCAGCAGGGGAATCTCGAGCCCCACGAGAACGCCGATCAGCAGCACGATGCCGTACAGCGTGGGACGGAACGCTTCGGTGTACGCGAAGGCGAGGAACAGGATCAGCGACGACAGCCCACCGACCACGCCCACGAGCATCTCCACCAGCACGAATCGCGTGACGACCCCGCGCACGACGAAGCGCGAGAGGTAGCTGCCGATCCCCATAGCGAAGAGATACGTGCCGATGATGGTCGAGAATTGCGTGACACTGTCGCCGAGCAGGTACGACGCGAGGGCGCCGGCGACGAGCTCATAGATGAGCCCACAGGCGGCGATGAGACAAACCGAGATGAACAGCGCGAGGGGCACTTAGTGAATAGCGGCCGCGACGATGATGCCGAGGGCGATCGCGACGGAGCCCATGAGAATGGCCGCCGCCGTGTTCTTCTTCACGCCGATCTCATCCCAGAGCTTGCCGGGCGTGAGCAGGTCGATGATGACGAACGCCAGGACGAACATCACGACGCCGATGAGCGCGAAGGCACCGGAATTGAGCACGTTCTGAAGGAACTGATCCATCACGAGAACCTCATTTGCCGCGGAGCGTGCGCCCCGGGATGTAGTACGAGGAGCGATACGCGCCAGGATTGTCGCGCACCGACCGGGGATTGTTGCGCGACTCGTTCGCGCGCGTGAGACTCCAGCCGCGATACTGCGCCGTACCGAGCAGCGCGATCACCGCCACCGCCCAGAGGGTGTAGAGACGGGCACCCATCAGAACGCTCCTCTACTCGTCGTCATCACTCTCTCCGCTCGCGGTCGGGGCGTGATCGCTTTCGGCCCAGCGCCGACTCTCAAAGCTGGCCGACGGCAAGACCGCCATTACTGCGGGCAGCAAGAGCGCCACGATGGCGAGCCCGTAGAACAGATAGTGCGGCGCGTCCCGGCGCACACGCAGCGTGTACGACGCCGCCGTTTTACCGGGCTCTCCCCCTTCGGTTTGTACGCGCAGGAAGTACCGACCCGCCGGCACCGACGCGATCCGCATCGACTCGCGCTTGGCGCCTTCGGTCCAGGAGCCGTCGCTGTCTGCCCCATGATAGTAGCTCAGCTGCCGGGTGATCTCGCGCGTTTCGCCGGTGCTCTCGTTGATCAGCGACAGCACGAAGAAGATCCAGTCGTTGTCGACGTCGGACTCGAGGTCGATCGCCACACTGGACGTTCGTCCATCGAGTTCGAACGGCTCGGTCACCGCGGCCTGCGCTTCCTCGGCCCGCGTGACCGTAAAGGCGCGCTCGAACACGGTCCGATTGCCCGCCAGGGTCACGTTCAGCACGAGCATTGCCACCAGCGCGACCACCGCGATCCCGAATCGTCCGAAAACGCGCGTCGGCAGATCGGCGTGGGGATTGGGCTGATTCGCGAACACGCCACTGGGCTGCATCAGCGGCGTGGGCAACCCGAACGCTTTTTGAATGACCTCCGGCGGCGTATACGTGCCCAGCGACCAGGTCACCTCATTCCCCGACGCTTCCGCGCTCAGGATGTACGGCGGCGCCACGAAATCGTGACCGACGACGTGGTCGCCCAGGCGCAGTTCCCACGGGAATTCGCCCAGGGCGGCGGTGGTGTACGCGGTGGCGGTTTGGAAGTGCTTGTACGTGGTGCCGTTCAGTTGGACCGAGGGGCGAGCGCCATCCCCTTCGCGCTCAGGACGGCGGCGCAACTTCTCGATGACGTTCCAGTGTCCCTCGTACTCCGAGAGATACAGGAAGCCGCGATACGGATTGAAGCAGACGTACTCGGTCCACGAGAAATCCGTACCCTCCACACTGATGGTGACGACCTGAAAGCCGATCACCTCCCATGGCGCCCCCTTCCAGGTACCGCGCGTGCCGAGTGGAATGCGCGGCGTGGCGGTCACGCGCTCGCCGTACTGCAGCACCTTGAGATTGTCGTCGGTGGCGTCGAGCTGGGCGCCGCAGGCACCGCACACGACCGACACGGCCCAGCCTTGCGCGTGCAGCGCGATGGCCGCTCCGCACGATGGACAGTTGAATCCGGCGGCCTTGGGCACACGCGCGGCTGGCGTCTCGAGCGGCGCTACCATCCGTCGAACTCGCGCAGATTCTGGAAGCGGAGGTCGTCGAAGTTCACGTACTCACCGAGAAACAGCACGGGCGGGGCTTCCGAGCCGTCGATCGTGGCGAGCCCGTGCTGCGCGTTGAGCAAGTCGATGAACAGACAGGCCGACTTCTCCCATGTAGTGAATGGGAGCTCGCCTTCGGTGCCGAGATAGCGGGCCTCGGTGATGCTGGCCACCTCGTAGGGCGTGTCGTTCCAGAAGTACGACTCACCGACGCGCACTTGCATCACCGCCGGGACGTCGAAATCGGCCGGCGCGGCGATCGTCATGGCGTATTCGAGCTGTGCGTCCGACAACCACGCACTGGTGCCGTCGGCGAGCACGCAGTGCCACTCGTTCCACCGACCGCGCGCCCACCCATACGCGATGCGCCCAACCACGACAAACCGCTGATCGTGCCACTGTCCTTCGGTGCCGATTTGGATTGGTGAGCCGGTGGCGGGGAAATCGGCTTGCGTGCCCAGCTTGGCCAGGTCGAGGTCGCGGCGCACGAGCACCGAGCGACAGTACGCACACGTGGTCTGCACGGCCTGCGCCCACAGAAAGCGTACCGGCGCGCCGCAGTTCGGACAGGAGGTACCGTGCGCCTGCGGAACGGTCACCGCACACCCGCGTCGTCACGAGAAGCCGCACGCGCGTACTCAGACGCGTACTCGCGCCTGAGCTCACGCACACGTACCTCCTGCGCGCCAAGCAGCAGCGGCAGCCGAGCATCCCACGGCCACGGGGTGCGCGGCGTGCAGCAGAACAGATTCAGACACGCCGAGCCGTGTTCAGGGAACGTATGCACCGTGAGGTGCGACTCGGCCAGCATCAGCAGGCCGGTGATGCCCCCGGGTGTGGGAAACTGATGCCAGACGGCGTCGCCCACCGGATGCAATGCGAGATCGTGCACGATCGCCGCGAAGAGCGCGCGCAGCGACGCGAGATCGGCGAGGCGCACGGGATCACACCCGTACGCCTCGACGACCCATTCACTGCCGGTTGTGCGCGCGGAAGACAGCACGGTGTTGGTGGTGATGTGCGTGTGCCGCGTCAGCCCTGCGGCGCGCCGCAGGATGAACAGAATTTGGCCGCGGCCGGGAGCTTGGCGCCGCAGTTGATGCAGAACTTCGACTCACCGGCGGGCGCGTCTCCGGCGGCAGCACCCGCTGCCGCGCTCGCACCAATCACCGCGTTGGGTGCGGCCGGCGCCGGGTTTCCGGTCGCCCCGCGCATCGCATCGCTCACGATGCCACCGAGTCCGACACCAGCACCGATGCCGGCGGCCAGTCCCGCCATGCCACCTTGGTTGCCGGCCGCAATCGGAATCGACTGCGCGGCCTGGAACTGCGTGTACGTGCGCATGTCGCCGATGATGTTCATCGAGATGCGCTCGTCGAGACGCTTCTGCAGTTCGTCGGGGAGCGACAGGTTCTCGACGGTGAACGAATCGAGCGTGAGCCCGAGTTCGGCGAACGACGGCTGCACCGCCGCGGCGATCTGCTTGGCCAGCTCCGCCTGATTCGCCGCCATGTCGAGGAACGGCACCTGCGCGTTCGCGAAGGCGGCGGTGAAGCCGGTCATGATCGCGTTCCGCAGCGCCGGGTCGAGCTGGGCCACCGTATACACGGCGTCGGTGGCGCCGACCTTGGCCTGGAACACCGCCGGATCGGAGACGCGGAAGGCGTACATGCCGAAGGCCCGCAAGCGCACGGCGCCGAATTCCTTGTCGCGGATCGTGATCGGCTGCTGCGTGCCCCACCGCTGTCCGGTCTGGACGCGCGTGGAGAAGAAATACACGTCGCTCTTGAACGGCGACTGGAAGGCTTTGTCCCAGTTCTGCAGATTCGTGAGTAACGGCAGATTGGCCGTGACGAGCGTGTGCAGCCCCGGCGTGAACATGTCGGCGGCGCGGCCTTCGTTCACGAAGAGCGCGAGCTGCGATTCCCGAACGGTCAGCTGGCCGCCGCTCTGGATCTCCATGTCCTGCATGGGGAAGCGATACATGAGGACGCCGGGACCGGATTCGGTCCACTGAATGACGTCGATGAACTGCTTGCGGAGAAAATCGCCCAAAGCCATGGAAGCCGCTCCGATAACCGAGGAGGGTGAGTATCACGACGCCGACATGCGAACGCGCCCCGTTCGCGAGAGACCGGGACGCGTTGACATTAGGAAGTAAACATCCGTACGGCAACCGCGCAGGAAAGTGTCAGTCGCGCGCGCGCCAGCGCGTCTTAGCGGACCACGTGGAACGTTGACTGGCGCCCGAACGCCCACCGTACCTTGCCGCTGGCATCGATGATCACGTCTTCCTCCTGCGCCGAACGCACCTGCTGGTTGTTCCACTCCGGCACCGGCGTGGTGGCCTGCAGTTCGATCGAGTACCACATGCCGGGGATCACCTTGTGGTCTCCACGCCCCGGCACGCCGTCCTGATAGTCCCAGAGGCCGATCAGCGCGCCGGCGCCATGCCCGTGCAGCCCGATCGGGTGCGAATACAACGTACCGTCGATCTTCTCGTCGCGCATGCGCTTGAGCGACGCCGCCAGCACTTCGTTGCCGGTGCGTCCGGGCTTGAGCTCGCTGATGGTGATGTCCTGCAGGCGGTTCGAGGCCTGCAACGCGCGCTTGATGCCGGCCGGGACGTCGGTCTCGCCGTCGCGCAGCACGTAGCCGTTGTGCTGCGTGTCGGTGTTGAGGCCGAGGGCGGTGATGCCGAAGTCGCAGTGCAGCAAGTCGCCCTTGAGAATCGTGGGATTCACGCCCACCAACTCGGGGCTGCCGAACTGCCGCTGGATTTCGACGCTGGGCTGGAACCAGGTGGACAATCCGAGATCGTTCACGCGTTGACGCATCCACCAGAGCACGTCGTCGGCCTTGGTGACACCAGGGGTGATCACCTTGCTGGAGAACGCTTCCTGAATGATCTCCCACGCCACGCGATTGAGTTCGCGGAACATCGCCTCTTCCTCGGGCTGACGGGCCGCAATGAGGTCCACGGCGAGTGCTTCGGCCGGTACGACCTTGGCGGCCCACTCCGGTCCGAGCGCCTGCAGCATGCCATCGCGCTCACCGCTGGCGAGTCCGTCGGCGAAGGCGAAGGTGCGCGACGTGTTCACGGCGATCCTCTTCGGCTTCCGCTCTTCGATGACCTGCTTGAGGATATTCCACTGCTCGTCGCCCCAGAGCTCGGCCTGCCGATCGTTCGAGCGACTGCCGGCGGCGGGCGCCGGCACGGGCTTCATGCTGCGCACGGCCTTGAACACGTTGCCCTGCGACGTGCCGCCCAACGCGACGCGCTCCACGCCAGCCGCCCCGCGATCGAAGAAGACGTAGATCGTGCGGCGACGCGCGGCGAAGGTGGTGGGCGACGTGATCGCGGTGAACACGGGGTCTTCGTTGTACTCGCGCATCGGCACCACCCACATGTCGATGCCTTCGCGGCGCATGAGCGCGGGCAGCGTGCGCTCCATGCGCAGCTCGAACCACTGCTGCTGCTTGAAGGCCTGATCGCGCAGCGTGCCGAAGGGGCGCAGGGTATCGGCGGCCGGCGATCCGGAGTGGCGCGCGCCGGGCGTGGCCGGCGTGACGACGGGCTGGGCCAGCGCCGACGCCGTGGGGAGCGCAAGGAGAAGGGCATATCGAAGCATGCAGGCGGCCATCAAGGAGAGAGAGTGAGAGAGAGAGAGAGTCAGCGAGGCTCAGAGTGAGCCAGCAATCGACGGACGGCCACGAAGAACGGCGGGAAAGCGAGCCGCCACGCGCTCGAGCCAAGGCGGGAGATCACCTTCGTTGCGGCGGGAGAGCACGAGCAACAACGCCGGCCCGTAGACGCCGACGAGGACATACGGTGCGGCCTCGAGTACGTACAGATCCGCGTCGCGCAACAGCGCGAACCAGATCACGTACGCGACCAGGCCGGCGGTCACCTGAAACGAGGCCTCACGACGGGAACGGGCCAGCAGATACAGCGGCAATTGATCGGCGAAGAATAGCAGCTGCGGAACCGCCGCCATCGCCAGCAACAGTCTGGCGTCGGCATGCCGCCAGCGTACGAGCGCGACGAGCAGCCAGCACCCGGCTGGCGTAAAGAGCGGAGCGGGATGCTTCTCGAGCTTGGCCAGATTCGCCATCCACTCGCCGGGCCACTGCGGCATCAGGAGAACAGACAGCAGCGCCACCGCGATCGCCAGCCCGATCGCCAGCGGCGAGGGCCTCCAGAGCAGCGCCGCCGCACCGAGATTGGGTTTGGCCGCGGCCATCCACCCCAACGCCGGAACCGCGGCCGCGAGACAGATCGCCGGTGACCATTGGCCGATTTCCACCGCCATGATGAACGCTGGGCTGGCGAAAAACCAGAGACGCCACCAGCCGCTTGCACTGAGCACCCACGCCAAGGCGCACGACGTGGACCCGATGAACACGGCCACCGCGACTGGCAAGGGAAGCCACCCCAGTGGCACCGACAGCAGCACAGCAGGACCGGGATAGAAAAGCGGATCGGATAGCGGCCATTGCGCCGAGGAGAGCGCGACGAGATACGGATCGACGCCATCCATCCAGAGGCGACTGGCCTGCCACCAGAATCTGAAGTCGGAACTGTCCCCGAGCACATTCCATGCGGCGAACAGACCGGCCGCGATCCCCAGCAGCACGGCCACCGTCACCCTGGATCGGTGCGACGGCAACCTCAGCGCATCAGCGCCGACATCGCTAGGCACCGCGCGCGGGTACTTCGCGCCGTTCCATGGCGCGGCGGACCAGTTGCACGGTGCCTCCCAACACGAGCGCGAAGACGACGAGCACGATGGTACGCTCGACAAACGTTTGACCAGCCATCGGCCACCAATCGGCCCAGATCGCCACGCGCGATCCCACGCGTTCGCGCGAGACAGCGATGAGCAGCGAGCTGGTGCCCATCTCGGCGAACACTTCGATGACCAGGAAGAGTGCCACGCGAGGCGGCCACCGCTTCACGGGGAAGTTACCAAGGTGCCAGGTGAGCATGCCGCAGAGGAACAGGACGCCGCCCACGAGACCGCCGACGAAGAGCATCCAATTCGTGCTGGCCAGCAGCGCGGCGCGCCACAACCGGAGCACGACGCCGGTGATGCCCGCCGGCTCCACCGTGCGGATGGCAAACGCGCGCAGCGGATGCAGGCGCTCTTCGCCCCACTGGATCACGTCTTTCGGAAAGAACCGACTCATGCTGGCAAGCTACGTCCCGTTGGGGCGGGCGCCAGCCTTTCTCGCGTGCGGCTAGCGGCCCGCGACGTTTCCCAGCAGGAACTGCAGGCTTTCGGCGGCGTGCGCCTGCCAATAGCTCCAGCTGTGCGCGCCGGGCCACTCGGCATAGCGATGCGGCACACCCAAACGGGTGAGCGTGGCGTGGACGTCGCGATTCTGGTCGACGTACGCGTCGGCGACACCCACGTCGAACATCAGCTGCGGGAGGGGCGGCCCACCGAGTGCGGCGCGTAGCTGGAGCCGCTGCGCCAGCTGTCCCGGATCACGCGCGTTCCAGCCGATCGTGTCCTTACCCATGACCCAGCGCAGCTCCGACCACAGATTCCCCGCGGCTGCCTGCAACTCGGCCGTCGTGTTGGCATAGCGTGGGGGTGGCGCAAACGGCGTGGGGCCGAGATAACGCGGTGACACGACGCCCGAGTGACTCGCCGCGGCCGCGAAGACGTCGGGATACTGCAAGGCCACGGTGATCGCGCCGAAGCCACCCATGCTGAGGCCGGCGATCCCGCGGCTCTCGCGGTTGGCCTTCGTGCGATAGCGGGCGTCCATGTGCGACACGATGTCGCGCGCGATGTAGTCATCGTAGCGCGTCCACGGTACGCAGTAGGTCGCCGCGGGTTCGCGGCGCGTGGTGTCGGCGCGACAGGCGTTGACGTCGCCCAGTTGATTCCAGGTGGCATACCACCCGTCATCACCGTCGGGCATGGCGATGATCGCCTCGGGAGCGCCCGAGCGCGCCAGCGAGTCCATGGTGCGATGCAGCGCGCCGGCGTCGACCCAGTTGCGTTCGTTGCCCGAGCGACCGTGCAGATACACCAGCAGCGGAAATCGGGTGCGATCCGCCGTTCGGTACGATGGCGGCAGGTACACGACGAGCGCCTTGTAGGCGCCCAGCGACGGCGACCAGAGGGTGTCCGTGCGCACCGTCCCGGTGACGGCGCGGGTCTGCGCCGACGACACGGCCGCGCCGCCGAGGGACAGGCCAAGCGCGAGCAGCCGCACGGCGCGCATTACTTGAGGATCGTTCCGATACGTCCCCACCGGATATCCGTAATGAACGGCAGCGGGCGGACGCTTTCGTCGGCGTTGTAGGAGTAGTAGACGAACACCGGGCGTCCCCGCACGTTCTCGCGCGGCACGAAGCCCCAATACCGGCCGTCTTTGGAGTCGTACCGATTGTCGCCGAGCATGAAGAGGAAGTTCGCGGGCACGACGAGCGGGCCCCAGTCGTCGAGCGTGGGCTGCGCGGGCGGATCGCCGGCGCGGGTGCCCCGGACTTCGAACTGCTTCTGCCAGCTGAAGAGCGGGTGCGAAAAGCCGCCGTCGCCCTTCGGATTTTCCGATGCCGGGAAGCCCTGACGCTGCGCCATGCCGTTCACATGAAAGACGCCACCGCGCATCCAGACCGTATCACCGGCCACGGCCACGAGGCGCTTCACGAGAATCGGATTCGGATCGTCGGGCTGATCGACCTGATTGGGCGAGACGAAGACCACCACGTCGCCGCGTTCCGGGTCGTCGTATCCCGGCAGGTTGATGTCGGTGAACGGGACGTGCGGCCCGTAGGCCAGTTTGTTCACGAACAGCCAATCGCCCACGAGCAGCGTGGGGATCATGCTGCCCGAGGGGATGCGGTAGGCCTCGATCAGGAACGTCCGGATGGCGAGGAAGATGGCCAGGGTGACGAGAATCGCCTTGACGTTTTCCCAGAGGGTGGAGCCACTGCCGCCGCCGGATGGCCTGCCGGACGATTTACCGGCGCGGAGGTTTGCCACGCTCTTGCGATTGGTGCTGCTATTCGACGAGCTGCTTTTCGAGGCCACGGGCGGTGCGGTTGGGAAGTCGAGGACGGACTAGATCAAAGGGGCGCGCCCATCAAGGACGCGCCCCTTCAAGATACGCGGCAGACCGTCGGGAGTTACGACAGGTGCTTGGAGACCAGCGACGTCATCTCGAACATGCTGACGGTCTTCTTGCCGCCAAACACGGCCTTGAGCTTATCGTCAGCGTTGATGTTGCGCTTGTTCTTGGTATCCTGCAGGCCGTGCTTCTTGATGTACGCCCACAGCTTCTTCACGACTTCCGTGCGCGGAAGCGGCTTGTCACCGACGACGGCGGCGAGATCGCTGCTCGGCGTCAGGGCCTTCATGAACGCCGCATTCGGCGTGCGCTTGGCGGCCTTCTTGGCCGGCGCCTTCTTGGCCGGCGCCTTCTTCACCGCGGCCTTCTTGGCCGGGGCGGCCTTCTTCACCGCGGCCTTCTTCGCCGGCGCCTTCTTGGCGGCAGCCTTTTTCGGGGCGGCCTTCTTTGCAGCTTTCTTCGCGGACTTCTTCGCAGCGGCCATGTTGTCTCCTGAGGTGGGAACCCGTCGGGTCGCGTCGAGCGATACAGCTCTCGACAGATCACGCGAAGACGCGGTTACGTCTCAGCGGACGGCCAAAAGTACAATCACGAATACATCGCGCAATAGTGCTTTTCATGTTTTTCCCTCTGAAAAGCGCAATTCGTACCGAAATTCGCGGATTTTTTTCGATGTGTTCCCCTCGGAGAATCGATTTTCGCGATTCGGTTGCTCGAGGAACGCGACGAGCGCGCGCAGGATTTTCCCCTCGACACGGCGCGGCGCGGCGCCCGGTCACCGCGGTGACACGTGTTCGAACGGCCAGCGGATCGCCCGCCGACGCCGGTCAGCCGCGCGGTGACTCCGTCGCGAGCGTGCGCAGCAATGCGATCGAGCGCACGTCCCACGGGTCGGGAGTGTCATCGTCGTCGGCCATCTCGGCGTGCTCCTGCGGTGTCTCGAGGATGAGCGGCACCCCGATCGCGCGGCGGTCGTGCAGCAACCAACTGAACGCGTCGGCCCCGATCAGCCCTTCACCGATCAGCGCATGTCGATCGCGATTCGAGCCGAGGGCGCCTTCGCTGTCATTGAGATGAAAGAACGCCGGCACTTCGCCGGTGGCCGCTTCGAAGGCGTCGAGCACTTGCGTGAGGTCGGCCCGCGACGTCGCGATCGGATACCCCGACGCGAAGAGATGACAGGTATCGAGGCCGTAGCCGGTGCGCGCGCGATCGGCCGCCGGGATGCCCGCCAGCATGGCGCCGACTTCCTCGGGCGTGCGCCCCA
>CAMBRJ010000008.1 GCA_945870175.1 Gemmatimonas phototrophica | reverse complement strand
GATGACGTCGCCCCGCCAACTCGTTCGATGTTCCGGCAGGAAGGGAGGCCGGATATCCATGAAAGTTACGTCGGGAACGGGAAAGTCGCTGAGAAACGTGGCGGCACGCCTCAGCACGTGCCGCGCGCGGTGACCGTCGTAATGACGATCACCGCGCGGGAGATGGTTCAAGGTCGTGCCGCGCGCGTCAGGGCATCGCGCGCTGCGCGGTCGGCAGGAGCACCGCGTACAGCATGTCATGCACCGGCGTTGGCACGCCATGCGCGCGTCCGATGCGCACCACGGCACCGGTCTGGGCTTCGAATTCCGACGGTCGCTCGGCCATGAGATCGCGTTGCAGCGAAGTCGAACCGTCCGCTGGCAGACTATCGTAACGCGCCCAAACGCGGTCGATGGCGTCGGCTGGCCACGCCGCCCCCACGGCCAGTCCCACATTGCGCACTTCGTGCAGTGCCGCGTCGATTAAGGCCCGTGAGGCCGGCACCGATCGTACGACACCGAACGATACGCGCGCGGCGGCCCCAACCGCGCCAATGGGCTCGATGAACAGGAACTTCTCCCACTGGGCGACACTCATGTCGTCGGGCAGCTGGGCAACCAGCCCGGCACTGCGAAGGGCGGCGGCGAAGCGGGGGATTTGGGCGTAGGCCGCCGACTGCTCCGGCGCTCCGGCCCGACGGCCGAACTCGATGATCGGAGTGACGGCGGTGTGCCGGATGTGTCCCGGGGCGACCTGCTCCACCAGGACCCGGCCCAGACCCTCGAGGACATTGCTCGCCCCGAGCGCGGTCGCCAGCAGTTCGCTGGCTTCGACCCCGTTCTGCACGGGAATCACCGCCGTGGCAGCCCCGACCATCGGCCGGAGCGACGGCGCGAGGCTCGCGACCTGCGTGGCCTTCACGCACACGAGCACCACGTCGACGACACCGACGGTCCCGGGATCGTCCGTGGCCTGCACGGACGGCAGGGTGAGATCGCCGTCGATGCTGTCGAGCACGAGACCGCGCGTTTGGAGCGCCGCCAGCGTGGCGCCGCGCGCGATGAACACGACGTCGTGACCGGCCTGCTGCAGACGGGCACCGAGCACGCCGCCAATAGCACCAGCCCCGACGACGGCGACGCGCAGCCGGTCCAGCTGCCGCGCCGCCGTGTCGGTATTACTCACGGCTTGCCGATCGAGAAGCCGGCGATGTGCGCATCGGTGTTGTGACCCATGCGGAAACCGACCACGCCATCGGTGCTCTTGAGCTTGCCAGCGGCGACCAGCTCGGCCTTGCTGTAGCTGGCCACTTCGGTGCCGTTGATGATGCACGACACCTTGTCGCCCTTCACCTGTAGCGCGATTTCCTGCGTCACCGGCTTGCCCTTCGCTTCGGCCTTATGCACGGCCTCGCTCATGCCACCGCGCGGTCCGTTCATCTGGAACGGCGCCGGGCCCATGCCGCGCACGATGAAGTTGCCGTTGCCGTACGCCGCGCAATACAGGTACGACTCGGTATCCGTGCCCATATCGTTGCCGCCCATGACGATGCCGTACGGATGCGGATGGTTGTTGAGGCCCATGTACTCGCGCTCGGCGAACGTGGCCTTCACCACGTAATCACCCTTCCCCTTCATCTCGGGGTTCCAGTACGTGATCGCCGGACCGGTCGTGGCGCGCATCCCGTCCTTGCCCATGCCGACAAACTTCGCGCTGTCGACCGTGAGTCCAGCCTTGGCTTCCTTGCCGTCAACCTTGCCCATCCATCCCTTCATCTGGATGCCGCCCTTCACGGCGGTGGACTTCTCGGTCTCTTGCGCCTGCACAAGCTGCGGCACGAGGGCGAGTGCGGCAGTCGCGAGCGCGACCTGCATCGTACGCTTCATCGGAGTGCTCCTGATGGGATTCGGTGGGACCGACCTCGAATGGCGGCGAGTCGGCAGAGCTGAATGTTTGCGTCGAAATGCGATTGGCGATAGGGCGGGGCCGCGTTCCGAGACCCGGTTGTGTCACATTCCCGATCTTTTGCCCCCAGCCGACTGGGGCGCCATCTACGATCGCGGCGAATTCCGGGGCGGGGGCGGGGCGGCAACGGCAAAAGCAACGGCCAGAACACGGATGACACCGATCACACGGAACCAACACGGATAAGCAAAAAGCGCTTTTTAGCTTATCCGTGTTGGTTCTGTGATTTCGGTGCCATCCGTGTTCTGGCCGTTAGCGATCTCGCAGCACGCGAATGTCATCGGTCCAGATGACCCGACGGCGTTCCGGCTTCGGGCCGAAATTGAGCAAGAGCCCAAGCTCGAGCTTCGATGATCGCAGATAACTGATCAACTGGGCCTCGTGGGCCGCGACGATGCGTTCGCAGGCCTTCAGTTCGACGATGACCTTCCCCTCGACGACAAGGTCGGCGCGGAACTCGCCGAGCGTGACGCCTTCGAGAACGACCGGGAAGACGACTTCCCGCGCCAGACGCAGGCCTCGTCGTCGAAGAAAGAGCGGCATCGCATTGGCATAGATGCTTTCGGGATATCCCCATCCAAGTGCGTTATACGTGTCGTAGAACGCGCCGATGATTTCGTGGGTGATCTCGCCGTGCAGCAGTTCGCTCATGACTCATACGACAGAATGAGAACGAGCCGATCACCCTCTGGTGATCGGCCCGTGTACTCTGCAACCACGCCGTCAGCGGCGCGTCACTGCAACCTTATTTCTCGCCGCTCGGAAGCTGCGGCACACCCGTTGCGCCGTTCGACTGCAGCAGGCCAACTCCCGTATATACCACCAGCTTTTCGCGCGTGTCCATGATGTCGAGATTGCGCATCGTGAGCTGGCCGATGCGATCGAGCGGCGTGAAGAACGCTTCGCCGCGCTCCATGGTGAGGCGCTCAGGCTTGTAGGTGAGATTCGGGCTGTTCGTGTCCATGATCGAGTAGTCATTGCCGCGACGCAGTTCGATCGTCACGTCGCCCGTGACGGCCTTCGCCACCCAGCGCTGGGCGGATTCACGTAGCATGAGCGACTGCGGGTCGAGCCAGCGGCCCTGATACAGCAGGCGGCCGAGCTTCTTGCCGTTCATGCGGTACTGCTCGATCGTGTCTTCATTGTGAATACCCGTGACCAAGCGCTCATACGCGATGTACAGCAGCGCGAGCCCCGGCGCTTCGTAAATGCCGCGGCTCTTCGCTTCGATGATGCGGTTTTCAATCTGGTCGGACATGCCGAGTCCGTGACGGCCACCAATCACGTTTGCTTCCGTGAACAGTGCGAGCGCGCTGTTGAATTCTTTCCCGTTGATCGCGACCGGATAGCCTTCCACGAACGTGATCGTGACCGTCTCGCGCGTTACCGCCACGTCGTCGCGCCAGTGCGCGACGCCCATGATCGGCTGCACGATGTGCATGCCCTTGTTCAGGAATTCGAGATCCTTCGCTTCGTGCGTGGCGCCCAGAATGTTCGAGTCGGTGGAGTACGCCTTCTCAGTGCTCATCTTGTAGTCGAAGCCGCTCTTGATGAGGTACTCCGACATTTCCGTGCGGCCGCCGAGTTCGTCGATGAACTGCTGGTCGAGCCACGGCTTGTACACCTTGAGCGACGGGTTCGTGAGCAAGCCGTAGCGATAGAACCGCTCGATGTCGTTGCCCTTGAACGTGCTGCCGTCGCCCCAGATGTTGACGTCGTCTTCGCGCATGGCCGCCACGAGCATCGTACCCGTGACCGCGCGCCCCAGCGGCGTCGTGTTGAAGTACGTCGCGCCGGCGGTCGTGATGTGGAACGCGCCGCACTGCAGCGCCGCCAGCCCTTCGGCCACCAGATTCGCGCGGCACTCGATCAGCCGCGCTTTCTCAGCGCCGTATGCCATCGCCTTGCGCGGGATCTCGTCGTAGTCTGTTTCGTCGGGCTGTCCCAGATTGGCCGTGTAGGCGTACGGAACCGCCCCCTTCTCCCGCATCCAATGCAGGGCGGCGCTGGTGTCGAGACCACCGGAAAAGGCGATGCCGACTTTCTCGCCGACAGGAAGACGCTGCAGGATATTGGCCACGGAGAGCTCGGGCTGAACGGTCAGGGAGGCGAAACAGACTTCCAAAGTACACCGAGCGGCCGCCCCGACGAAGACGGCGCCCCGCCTGCTCCTTGTTGTGGGGGCCGACAGGTGGCAGAATGGCCGATCCCCTTTTCGTGAGTTCGCCGATGCGTCCATCGTTGAAACAGCTCCTCCTCGCCTCCCTGCTTCTGTCCGCGACACAGGAAGCGAGCGCTCAATCGGCGAATCCGCGCTTCGGGCGCTGGCTGCTCAAGTCCGACGCGCCGGCCCCCGCCAGCAACATCATGACCTACGAGGCGCTTGGCGCCGGCGGCATGAGGGTCACGATCCAGGCCGTCAACGCGCGCGGCGATACCACGCGCTGGTCGTACGGTACCGAGTTCGACGGGCGCGACATGCCGGTGACGGGCAACGCCAGTCAGACGCACGCGGCGGTGCGGCCTATCAGTTCGCTGGTGAACGAGATTGTGAACAAGAACAACGGCCGGGTCACGCAGCGGCTGACCAATGTGCTCTCGCCCGATTTCCAGACGATCGCCGTGATCTACATGCGCGAAGATGCCGACGGAAAAACCACCGGCGTCACCTTCGCCACCTACACCCGCATGCCCCTATGACGCTGGCTCTGTCACAGATCCGCCTCCGCACTCCGCGACGGCGGGTCGCCCTGCTGCTCGTCTCGATGCTCGCCACCACCGTGGCGCTTCAGGCGCAGTCGTCGGACAGCACGAGGCCGAATCCGCGCCTTCCCAAGGTGCTGCTGATCGCCACCGGTGGGACGATCGCCGGAGTGCAGGACGCGCCGGGTTCGCTTGGGAGCTATCGCGCGGGGACCCTGACGGCCGAGCAGATCATCGCGTCGGTCCCGGAGCTCTCGAAGCACGCGCAGATCGAGACGGAGCAGTTCTCGAATGTGCCGAGTACGTCGATCACGCCGGTGCAGTGGCTGGCGCTGTCGAAGCGCATCGAGAAGGTCCTCAAGGACCGCGATGATCTGGCCGGCGTGGTGGTCACGCACGGCACCGACCGACTGGAAGAGACCGCGTTCTTTCTGTATCTCACGGTGCGGTCGGACAAGCCGGTCATCGTGGTGGGGTCGCAGCGACCGGCCACCGGGATCAGCCCCGATGGCCCCATCAACTTGCTCGCGGCGGTGCGCACGGCCGCGTCGCCGCAGGCAAAGGGCAAGGGCGTGATGGTGGTGATGGACGATCGCATCCTCTCGGCGCGCGAGGTGCGCAAGATCTATCAGCGCACTGGGGGCTTCAGCGTCGGCGAGATGGGGATGTTGGGCGTGGTCGGCGGCAACGGTCCCGACTTTCTCTTCGCGCCCACGCGGCGTCACGGCGAGGACAGCGAGTTCGACATGCGGAAGGTGGACTCACTCCCGCGCGTCGAACTGGCCTACTCGTATCCGGGCGGCACGGGTCCGCGTTTCGAGGGGCAACCGGCGGGCGTGGCGGTGGCTACGAACGGCATGACGCGCGCCGAGTCGGAGGTGTTCACGGCCTTACGTCGCGCGGGCGTCGTCGTGGTCACGGTCTTCGCCTACGGCGACAACATGAGTGCCGCGCGCGATCCCGATGCGCCCAGAACGGAGCCGCGTACGGCGGCCCCCGGTGATTCGACGCGGTCGGACAGCACACGAGCGCCACAGCCACCACCGGCCCCGCCGATGGTAACGGCGCAGCACCTCACGCCAGCGAAGGCGCGCATCCTGTTGATGGTGGCGCTGACCCGTACCAAGGACCCGGTCGAGATTCAGCGGTATTTTCTGCGGTATTAACGACACGAATTTATCCCCTGTGCGATCGCCGATATTGCGCGTTTGCACGATCCCCTCGTACGCCCAACTTCCCGGAGCAACGCATGTGGTCTCCCGCTCTCTTCCTTGCTGCCGCCACGCTGAACGTTGGCCTGCTGGCGGCATCAGCACAGTCGGGTAAATGGTTCGCCACGGTGAGCCAGTTACGAAACGGCGGCTCCGCCGACGTGACCATCGAACCCCGCAACGACAAGCAGTCGCGCGCGAAGATCACCTTTCGCAATGGCAGTCGCGACATGCGCATCGCATGGGACATCGTGGCCGGCAACTGCAATGACCAAGGGGCGCCGATCGCGCCGCAGGCAGCGTTCACCCAGGCGCAGACGCAGATGGACGGCGGGGGATCGGTCACGGCCGTGATCCCCAAGCTCGAGAGCGGCAAGCGGTATTACATTCGCGTGTTCGATCCGCAGGTGGTTCCGAACGATCAGAATGTGTGGGGCTGCGCGAACATCAGCGAGAAACCGTAAGCGATTCACGCTGGCGGTCGCACCCAATGCAAAGGGGCCGTGCATCATGCACGGCCCCTTTGTACGTCGTATCGCCACAGGCCTTACGGGGCGGTGCCCGGTGAACCCACGCCGCCGAACGTGTAGTACGGAATGCCAAGCGAGATCAGCTCACGCCCTGACACGGGAACATGATACGGCGTGCCGGGCAGGAGCTTGCCCCAGCCACGGGCGTCCCACCACGAGATATCGCCTTCGGTAGGAAACAGTTCGATACGCTTCTCGTACTGAATGGCGTCAAACAGGTTGCCGCACGCGCCGTTATCCTTGCGCGGCACGCAGTCAGCGCCAGCCGGCGGGCCGTTCGCGTCTGCCGGACGCAAGCCAGCCGCCACGCGGGTCGGATTGATGAGTGCCGCGGCGTCGGTGAAACGTCCGACCCGGAACAGTGCTTCGGCGCGGATGAACTTCATCTCGTCCATCGACATGATCTGAATGAATGCGCGATTGCCCGAATCAGCCGCCGTATTCAGATAGCGCGTGGAACGGTACGATGAGGTGAGATACGCGCCATTGGACGCACTACCCATGGTCGTCGTGAGACGCGTAAAGCGGGTACCCGCCACGCTGTTGGTCGCCCCATGAATGCGACGGTCGGGCGTCGTGATCGTGAACGCGGTGCGGTTGGCGATCGGAGCGGCCACCCACGCCTGATACTTACCGGAGGTGTCGGCCGGACCAAGCAAACGGTTGTGGATTCGGACCGTATTCTGCGCGAACGAGTTGTTGATATACGTCGAGGCGGTGTTGGCGACGGCCGGATCGGCCTGCCAACCAAAGTCCCGCGTGATACCCGAGTCGAGACGCGCCAGCACGGCGTTCCAGTTGACCGCGTTGCGCGCGGCAGGGGTACGTGGTGAGTACACATCAGCGCGCACCAGGAACGAATACATCACACGCACCAGTTCATCGCGCGTGATCGGACGGCCGTTGATGAAGAGCGCCGGCCACGTGAAGTTCGGTCCGGCCTTCGCTTCCGTGATCACGACGTTCATCTGCGCTTTGGCATTCGCCAAGACATCCTGCCACGGCACCAGGGTGACGTTGGTCTGGTTCAAGCCCGGCGTGATCGTATCCGTGATATAGGCTTGGTCGGTGGCGAGAGCGAGCTTGAGCTGCGAAATGGCGATGATGAACTTCGCAAACAGCTTGCGATTGGGCGTGTCGGCGCCGTTCGGTGTGGCGGCGTTGACGACGCCGAACTTGAGCTGATTGTCCCGGATACCGATAAAGGCTTCGCGGGCACCGGCTGACGCCTCGTACGGCGTCCAATACGACACGCGAGTGGCGCAGTTCACGTTGTCGCGGTTGTTGATGGGCAGACGCGGCTCAGTGGCGAAATCGAGGTACGTCACGCTGGTAGTCGTGATATCGTGCCCCCACAGGCTGTAAATGAGCGTGGGGCAGCTGCCGCGATTCACGGCCGTGTAGGCCTTGAAGGAGCCAATCAACGCGGCTTCCGTATTGGCCGCGTTGTTGAAGACCGTGGCGATACTGAGGTTGTTCGGATCGGTCACGGCGAGATCGACGCAGCCGGCCAGTGAGGCGGCGGCCATGGTACCGATCAGGAGAGCGGCGCGGCGGCGGACGGCGACCGGGCGGGACACAGAAGTATGCATGAATGCGGCCTCGGTCAGAAGGTGAGCGTAACGACGCCGGTCAGCGTGCGCGTCATGGGATACGTGGCATCGTCAAAGCGCACGGTCGGCGAACCGGCCATGACATTGAGGCCCGTGTAATTCGTGAACGTGCGCATGTTGCGTCCGATCAGATCGATCTGCGCGCGCGACACACCAACCTTGTTCAGGAAGGGCCACCGCTTCGCGTCGGCCGTGTAGCCCAGCATGAGCTCCGCGATCGTCAGGTGCGTACCGCTCTCCACGAACTGCGCGAGATACAGGTTGTTGTTGTTCGACACGGCGTTGTAGTAGGCCACCGGCTTCTTGAGTTCGTCAGGCTTCCCGAACTGGTCCACGTCGGGATGGTCACCCGAGGCGTAGAACGTCTGGTTGCTGTTGGCATACACATCGCCACCCAACTGCCCCGTCGTTTGTACGAAGAGACGGAAGTTGTTGTACCGGAAATTGTTCTGGAAACCGAAGCGGAAGAGCGGCTGACTATTGCCGATGCGGTCGTACCAGAGCTGGCCCGTGGAATCGCGGCGCTGAATCGGCAGTCCCCAGCCGTAGGCGGTGCCATCGATGTTAACGGAGCTGCCCCACAGGTTCTTGGCAATACCATCGCGCCACGTGTTGCCCGCACCCACCGGCACCACCCAGCCTTCGTCGTTGACGTCGAATTGCGCCTGCGAGTTGCGATGAATGGCGGCCAGCTGCGACTTGTCCCGCACGTTCTGGTTGCCCCACATCTCGCTGAGCGGAATCCCGTCGCACTTGTACTGGAGTCCGTCGTCGAAGCAGGTACGCCCAAAGCGGCGCGTGAACTGCTTCTGATTGTCTCCCGTCACGAGAATGTCCCAGCGCAACCCGTTGGGGTTGGTCAGCACCGCGCCTTGCAGCGTTACCTCGAGGACGTTGCCGCCGATGTACGCGGGGTTCGTACGTACCAGCTGATAGCCCGAGACGGCCGGTGCCGGCACGTTCACGAACACATCCTTACTGTCGTTCCGCACATACGTGACCGTCGCCGAGAGGCGCGACTTGTACGCGAGGTCGATGCCGATTTCCTGTTCCTTGGTAAACGTCGGCGTGATGTTGACGTTGCCAAGATTGCTGCGGCGGATCGCGCCGGTGCCGTCGTTCGTCATCGCCTCATACTGATCGCTGAAGCTCGGACTCACACCCGTCACGCCGTAGCTGTAGCGCAGCTTGAACTGATTGAACGCCGGCATCGGGAACCAGCTTTCCTCACTCAGAATCCAGGCGGCCGAGGCTCGGCCGAAGGTGTTCCACCGATTGGCGGCGCCGAACAGCGAGTTGCCTTCACGACGCCAGAGGAAATCGCCGATGTAGCGTTCCTTGAAGCTGAGTCCGAGGTTCGTGATCGCGCCAAGTACCCGATAGTCGGTGATGCTGTTGGAGGTAGTGCGGACACGCGCCTGCGACATGGCCTTGAGCCCTTCGGTACCGAAGTCGGTGCCGGTGGTCGTGAGGCTGGGGGCGTACTCGCGACGCGTTTCACCGCGCTGAGACAGGCGCGCGGTCAGTTCGCCGAGGGTTTTCGTGGCAGACACCGTGCCGGTGATGATGTAGCCGTCGGTGACCTGATTGGTCGTCGACAGGCTGCCAATGCTGGGACTGAGGCCGCCGGTGCTGGTCACGAGCGGCGTGCCACGCGCTGTATAGGACGTTTGTGCGTAATCGCCGCGATCGTAGTTGGCATCACCCGCGACCGACAACCAGCTGAAGGGACGGTAGCTGGCGTTGGCGTTGAGCAACGTGCGTGCGCGCCGAATCACGTTGTCGGCGATGTACTGCGTGTACAGCGGATTCGTATACAGCGTGACCGAATCAGGAACGATGACGTAGGGAAAACCGATCTTGGGAAAGGGATCGAGTTCCCGCAGATTCACGTCGGTATCGATACGATAGAAGTTGTTGAAGCTCGGGCTCGAGGCATCATCCTGACCGCGGGTGTGGTTCACGGACACGCCCACATTGAGCTTTTCGTTCAGTCGCGAGTCGAGGTTCACGCGCAGCGTTTGGCGGCGATACCCTTCGTTGTCGTCCAACACGCCGCCGAACACGTTCCGGGTGTACGCCAGGTTGTAGTTCGTGGCGGCGGCGTTGCCCTGCACCTGCAGGCTCTGAATCGTGGTGCTGCCCGGATTGAAGAACAGCGCCGGGTGATCGTACGTCTTCGACGTAAACGGCGCGTCCATGATCCCGAGCGGTTTGAGCGCACGCTGAGCCCGCGGCACGACCTGATCTTGCGCGTTCAGCCAGTTGCCGTTGGCATCTTGCCGGAAGGCGTGGTGTTGGTTTTTGGGCAGGCTCGTTTGGAACTGATCGGTGCCCTGCTCCGTGCGCGCCTGAAATTGCGTGGTGCCGAGAGCGAGGCCCTTGCCACGCCGGGTGGTGATGGCGATGACGCCGGCCGCCGCACGAGAACCGTACAACGATGCTGCCGCGGCGCCCTTGATCACCTCGATCGACTCCACGTCCATCGACTCGATGTCCTGCGTGGTCACCGACTGTGCCTGGTTCAAAAACACGCCGTCCACCACGAAGAGGGGCGATGGTGGGGTACCGTCCTCGGTGATGCCGGAGATCGGGGTGCGGAGCACGATATTGACACCGCTGCCCGGCTTGCCGCTCGGACGCGTAATGGCCACACCGGCCACTTTACCCGCAATCAAATTGGCGGCTGAACCGGTCGGCATGACCGGAATGTTTTCCGACGTGACCTTGTCAACCGTAATGGTGGACTTGGCCACTGACTGCGGGTCCATGCTGCCGGACACTGTCACCTGGTCGAGGCGCGTGGACGTCACACTGAGTGTGATGTTCACCGTGATCAAGCTGTCGGCCACCAGCCGCACGTTGTTGATCCGCTGCGGACCGTAGCCGAGCCGCCGCGCGTCGATGTTATAGAGACCAGCCGGGGCGCTGGGAATAATGAATCGACCGTCGGGCCCCGTGCTCGCCGTGATGGGCGTGCCGACGAGGAAGATGTTGACGCCGGCGAGCGGTTGCTTGGTGGCGACGTCCGTGACGAGTCCGACCACCCGCGCGCGTCGCGTCGGTTGCGCTGTTTCAGTGGCCGCCTGTGCGGAGAGTGGCACGAGCGGTGCGGCGCACCACAGCAAGCTGGCGCCAAGGGCCGCGACCAGTGCGCGACCTGGCGCACGCCGCGGGGCGCGAGTGAGTGGAAAGGGCATATGCGGGCAGGGCGGAGGAGGGAGAAGCACACCGAAGGGCAATGCGAACTTACGCCAGCATGAGCGATGGGGCCAGCACACGAGGAAGAATGCCGACCACCCTTCACCCACGCCCGCAGACTATCTCAGCGCCGAAATGAATTAATGACGATCGCGCCGCACCGATCTGCACGTTGGGGCAAGCCCGGGATCACGACGTTCATCGGGTAGACCTCGACGCTGCGAAACATCGATGGGTCGAGTCGCCCGACCTGATCGCCCTCGATCGGCGAGGTATCTAGGAAGAACTGCATCGGGCACGGATTGGAGAACCCGTCGTTTCCCACCCCTTGGTTACCACTCGCCCCGCCGCGATTCCGAGAGATGGTTGCCACAACTTCGCCGTCGGTGCCATTGCCACGAAGCCGCTGGATGGTCATGCCCGGGACACCTTGCACGAGCTCCGCAATCGAATACGGACGCGTTTCGAGAATGTACTCACGAGTATAGAGGCGACCGGCGCCGACGCGCATCTGGATCAGTCGCTGACCCTGCGCCACCGCACTCGCTGTGGCGGAATTGGCCTTGGCGGTGACTTCAACCGTTGACAGCGTACGCGGATACCGACGCAGCAGCAGTGACAAGGTGTCTTTCGAGGAGCGCACCACATTCACTTCACGCTGGTATGGCACATAGCCGATCTGGCGCGCCAGCACGACATGCGGGCCCGTTGGCGGATCAGCAAACCGCCAGAACCCCTTGGCATTGCTCCGCGTGCTGAACGAGGTGCCGGCGATCAGAACTTCGGCGTCACCCATCGGCTTGCCCGCGGCGTCCAGCACCCAGCCCACCAGCTCGTCGCGGGAACGCGGCGACCCCGGTTGCGCCCACAACAGCGCGGGCATGGTCCACAGCGCCATCGCCACGCCGACGCAGCGCACACGCGTAGCGGTGGCGCTCCTCACGCCGCCGCGTGCCCCGCCCAAAGTCTGTTTAAACTGGCCCATTGCACATTGAAGCGCCGCGCCGCGCGAAACGCAACGTCGAACGGTGGTCGTGTACCACGCAAGGTCGTCGCCATACCCACCTACTTCCCAACGCGCGCCGTCACCACCGGCAGCAATCCTGTGTCCACCAACGTCGGCCGCGTCCGCCGTGGCGTGGCCTGCTCCCACGCGTGCGCCATGCCCATCAGCTCACGATCGCGCCACGGACGCGCCGAGAGTTCAAGCCCAAACGGCAGGCCACTCGCATAGCTCCCCGCATACACCACCACCGCCGGCACGCCGATCATGTTCACCCAACTCGTGGCCGAGTGCGGCCCTTCGCTCACGCGACCATCCTGAGGCATGGACTCGTCCGGTGGCGACATCTGAATGGCCGGATACACGAACCCATCCAGCTTCATCCGATCAAGCGTGGCCACATACGCGGCCAGCATCGCGCGACGCGGCGCATGATAGTTCCGCTCGGCGTCGACGTCGGTGTCGAGCACACGCGGCTCGAGCCGCACACCCGGCATGTAGCGGAAGTGGTCTTCCACCCCGATCGACGATACGAACAGCGGGGCCCCGACCACCTGTTCGTACTGCGCAGCCGAGTGATACGCGGCTGGTCCAAAGGTGGCGAGAAAACGGTCGGTGCCATCGCGCATGTACGCGTACGTCGACACGCGGCTCGCCAGCTTCGCAAACGACGGCGGAAGAATACTGTCGCTGATCACCACATCGGCGCCGGCGGCGCGTAGCGCAGCCACGGCTTTCATGAACATCGCGCGGGTGTCATCGCGCAACGTCATGTTGGCGGCGGCGCGAATCGAATCCGCCGCGCGCTCCGGTACGCCCGCCGGGATGCCGTGAAACGGGATGCCGCTGCCGGCCATGATGAAGGCCGGCACGCCAAATCGCTTGCCCTTGAGTGAGGCCGTGGCCATGCCCTCCTTGGTCACGCGCACCGAATCGGGCGTGAGCAACGTGGCGGGATCGAGCGAGTCTTTCCCGGCCATCACCGCGAGGGCAATCGCGGCATCGGTCACGGTACGGGCAATCGGTCCGGTGTTGTCGAGCAGCCAATCAAGCGGCGCGATGCCGGCAATACTCACCAGGCCACGCGTGGGAAACACCCCCACCAGTGCGCTGGTGGCGGCCGGCATGCGAATGGAGTTGCCGGTGTCGGTGCCGTTGCCCAGCACGGCCATGTTGGCGGCGACCGCGGTGACCACACCGCCGCTCGAGCCACCGGGCGAGAAGCGCACGTCGTACGCATTGCCGGTGCGACCGAACGAGCTGCTGCGATTGGTGTCGCTGTTGGCCAAGTCCGGCATGTTGGCCAGCCCTACGATGATCGCACCGGCCGCGCGGAACTTCGCCACGATCGTCGCGTCCTTGGGCGCGATGAGTTCATGACCGGCGCGCGTGAACCCATCCCAGCCAGCCGTGGTCACCTGGCCCTGCACGCTGGTGTTGGCCTTGATCACGATGGGCACGCCCCACAACGGTCCGCGCGCGCCCCCATCGCCTTTCGCCGCCTCGGCATCGAGCCGAGCGGCGTCGGCCAGCGCACTTTCACGCAACACCGTTTCGATCGCGCCGTAGACGCCGTTATAGCGATCGATGCGATCGAGGTGCCACTGCAGGACCTGCGTGACCGTGTAGCGCTTGTCGGCGTACAACTGCTGCAACGTCGGCACGGTGACGTCGAGCAGATCACGGTCGGCGGCGATCACCGCCACCGGTACGGCGGGCGACGTGCAGCCACTGGCCGCCACAGTGAGTGCCGCGCTGATCGTGAGCAGCGAGCGGAGCGTCATCGTCATGCTAGCGCCCTCCCGGACGCTTGGCCTTAAGCGGCATCGTGGTCGGCCGCGGCGGCACCACCACGTTCTTCTCGGTGACGAGGCGCAACGCCTCGCGCACCGCGCGCTCGAGCTGCGGGTCACGCCCCTGCATCACCGCCTGCGCATCCTGCAGCACTTCGATGTCGGGCGGCACACCATCTCCTTCAGCGATGAAGCCGTCGGGTCCGAACACCGCCAGCGCCGGCGCGGTGATCGTGCCACCGTCCACGAGCGCGTACGGCACCGACGAATTCACGAGGCCGCCCCACGTGCGCGTGCCGATGAGCGGCCCGGTGCCGGTCTGACGGAATACCCACGGGAAGAAGTCGCCGCCCGACCCCGCCAGCTCGTTGGTGAGCAGCACCTTGGGTCCGAAGATGCCCGACGACGGCAGTCGCGTACCGATCGCGCCCGGCACGAAGTCGGTGACGCCGCCGATCGGCTTTCGCGCCATCGCGCCAACCATGTAGTCGTCGAGCAGTCCACCACCGTTGAAGCGCTCATCGATCACCGCGCCTTTGCGGTCTTGCTGCGCGTAGTAGTAGCGATCGAAGGCCGTGACCGCCGGACCACCCGTGTTGGGAATCCACGCATAGGCGAGCGTGCCCTTCGACAACGAATCAACGCGGCGACGATTGTCTTCTACCCACGTGCGCTGCCGCAATTGTCCTTCACTGCGCACCGGCACCACCGTGGCGGTCCACGATTCTGCACCGCTGGCGCGTTCGGCCAACCGCAGCACCGTCTGACGATCAGCGGTGCCGTCGAGCGCCTTCCACGGCTCGTCACGCGTGGTCACAGCCACGCCGTTCACCTCGAGGAGATAGTCGCCCACCCGCGCCTTCACACCGGGCGCATCGAGCGGCGCCCGGAGACCGGGATTCCAGCTCTCGCTGGTATAGATCCGCGCGATGCGCCAGCGATCGCCGTCGGCCACCAGATCGGCCCCCAGTGCGCCGATGCGCGAACTATCGGTGGCGGGATAGTCACCACCGCCCACGAACGAGTGACCAACCGCGAGCTCGCCGCCGACCTGATCGATCACGTACGTGAGATCGTCGCGATGCTTGATGAACGGCACCAGCGGCAGGTAGCGCGCGCGCACCGCGTTCCAATCGGCCCCGTGATGATTGGGGTCGTAGAAGAAGTCGCGCTCGATACGCCACGCTTCATCGAAGATCTGCGCCCATTCCCGCTCGGGCTCGAGTGACATGCCCAACGACACGCGCAGCGCCCCATCGCCCGCCTTCGGTGGCGCCTCGGCACCCACCACCGCCCACGCGGTCCCCGCGCGCCACAGCAGCTTCCGGCCGTCAGCCGACGTGGATACGGTACTCACACCCGTCGCGAACAGCTCAGCGCGGCGCTTGGCCATGTCCCACTTGTGCAACGCGGTGCCGGGCTGATTGGCGATGCGTTCGCCGATGAACAGCACACCGGCCGGCCCCGGCACCAGATACGCGTAGTCACGCGTGGGCAGCGACAGCGCGAGTGTGCGACGATCGAGACGATCGAAATCGATGGTGGTCGCCGGCACGCGCGGCGCGGCGTTCGCGGGAGGACGCGCCGCGGCCGAATCACGCGACGCGGCTCGGACGGAGTCAGGGGGAAGGGTCGTGCCCGTTGGCGACGTGCCGGCGGCGCGGGCGGCCACCTCCTCATCACTTTCCGGCGTGAAGGGGCTTGCCTCGTCAGCGCGCAGCAATGCGACATACACCGCACTGGTGCTGGTGCGCGTCTGACTGCCCACGTCGGCCCAGCCGCTTTGCACGCCGAGGTCGGTGCTGGCCAGAAAGTACAACCACTTGCCGTTGCGATCCCACACCGGCGAGCCCGCGCTGGCGAGGGCGTCGGTGATCGTGCGCTTCTGTTTCGTGGTGAACGAATACACCACCACGCGACGGAACTGATTCGGGAACGACTTCGCGTACGCCAACCACTTCGAATCGGGAGACCAGGCCGGCGCCATCGCGCCACGATCGTTGGCCGCGCCGGCGGTGTCGACCACACTCAATGTGGCGGTAGCCAGCTCGATCACCCGCAGCCGCACCTTGTCGTCGGTAAACGCGATGCGACTGCCGTCGGGCGACCACGCAGGATTCCACGCCATCTTCACGTCACCGATCGCGATCACACGCGGCGGCGCGAGTCCGTCGGCATCGCCGACCAGCAGACGATAGCCCGGCCCCTCATCGCTGAACCACGCCACGCGACGTCCATCCGGCGACCACACCGGCGCACGATCGGCGGCACCAGACGACCGCGTGAGATTGCGCGCGTCACCTTTCTCCACGGGCACCGTGAAGATCTCGCCGCGCGCTTCCATCAATGCGCGCTTGCCGTTCGGACCGAGCGCTGCCGACTGCACCGATCGCGTGACGTCGGCGTAGCGCGGCATGGCCCATGGGAAGTCACCGCGCACACTGATGGAGAGGCGCTTCGGCTCGCCCTTGGTCGGGTCAAGCGTCCACAGATAACCATCCTGCTCGAACACCAGCATGGACGTGGCAGCGCGACCGACGCCATCGAGCGACTTCACGTCGGCATTGCGAAACGTCGTGAGCTGCTTGAGCGCCTTCGTGCGCGTGTCGTACGACCACACGTTCGTGGCCCAGTCGCGATCGGAGAGGAAGTAGATAGTCTCGCCAATCCACACCGGATCGATGTCCATCGTGAGCGAATTCGGCAGACGCAGTTCGGTGCCATCGGCGATCGTGGTGATCGTGAGCGGCGTGTTCTGTCCACCGCGATAGCTGCGGAACTCCACGTCCCAGCGATCGACACGATCGACCACGATACGCTGTCCATCGGGCGCGAAGCTGCCGCGGAATCCCATGTAGGCCGGTAGCTGTGTCGCCGGTCCGCCCGCCACGGGAATGGTGAACAACTTGGTGTAGTCGGTGGGCGCGGACACGCGACCCGAAGCGAAAAGCACCGACTTACCGTCTGGCGTCCAGCCGCGCGTTTCTTCACCCGATGGGCTCCAGGTGAGGCGCTTGGCGTCGCCGCCGGCCGTTGGCACAATCCAGACGGCGGGTCCGCCTGAGCGCGTGGACGTGAACGCAATCCACTGACCATCGGGAGAGAACTGCGGATCGCGCTCCACGGCCGGCGTACTGGTGAGTCGGCGCGCCTCGCCCCCCTCGCGCGACACCACCCACACGTCGGCGCCATGGGTGAACGCAACCTGCGTGGCACTGAGCGTGGGTTCGCGGAGGAGGCGTGTGTCCGTCGCCGTCTGCGCGTTCAGCACGGCGGCCGACGAGACAACGAGTGCCGTGGCGAAGGCCATAGCGAAGGCCATAGGGAAGGCGACGCAGGTCTTCGGCGTCGTCGAGAGGGATCGGGTCATGGTGGATCGCGTCTGGGGGACATACGGCCGCGCAGCGGCAGCGTCGATGCGCAAAACGTACGGGTCCGGGGAACGGCTCACCAGCATCCCGATCGTCAGCCGCACATGAACGCGAACAGCTCCCGCGACAGCTGGGGGGCCAAACGCTCCAACGCATAGCTCGTCATGAAGGTCTTGGCCACGATCTCCCGACGAAAGCGCGGTGTGATCTCACCGCTCTGCTTGAGCCGATCAGCGCGCTGTTTACCAAGGTACAGAAATGCCAGCCCCGCGGCGTTTTCGCCGGCGAGGCGATGACGCATGAGGGAGAGGTCGAGCGCGCCGAGGTACAGGGCGTCGGCGGTCACGCTGGCCCACTCGGTGCGCAACGGATCCGCGAATCGGAGGGCGCGCAGCTCCTGCGCAATCGGGCCGCCTTCGTCTGTGGCCGCGTCACGACCAGCCCCGATCGCCTGTACCAGTTCGCCGGCCAGATCGATCTCCAGATCGGTGACGATATTCTCCGTGGCCGACGCGCTGCCCACCACGGCGTCGGCGATCTGCCGCACCAGTGTCGCGCTGCGCTCTACGTGTTCCGGCAACAGCGCATCCTCCCACGCCCGACTGCTCCACCGGATCCACTCGCGTCCGTCGAGCTGCGCAATCGTGGCGGCCGCGGCATTCAGCGCCTCGAGAAAGCGCGGGCCCGACAGCGATCCCACATCGGCGCGGGAGCGGATGTCTTCCGAACAGATCGACAGCGCAGTGTACAAGTGCCCGTCTTCCGCGCGCACCCAGCGGCGGTCCACGTCAAGCACGATGACGTCGGCGCCGAGTACGCTGGAGAGCATCGTCTCAAGAATGGTGTGCGTCTTGATCGAGCCGTCGCGGTGCGTGAGCGCATCGAGTGCCGCGTATTCGTGCAGCGCCCACGCATGCTCGGTCACGTTCGCTCCCTCGCCGGCGCGTTGCTGAAACTCAGTGAACGGCGCGGCCAGATGCGTTGGTGTGCCAAGCACGACCGTGAGCTCGGTCAGGGCGTAGGGGGTGTTGTCCATCGAGGAAAGATGCCGCGGTGACCGCGCCTTCAAGATGTGAGATTTACCCGGATATATTGACCGTGCAGTTTTATCCGGATATAATTGGGATCTCAACCCAACCCGGACTGCACATGGACCGCAAAGCACTCGCCCGCGCCTACAAGGAATCGCGCCGCCCCATGGGCGTGTACTGCGTGCGTAACCTCCAGACGGGCGACACGCTGATCGGGCGCTCCACCGACCTGCCATCCATTCTCAACCGTGAACGGTCCTCGCTGCGCTTTGGCGGACACCCCAATCGCGGGCTGCAGCAGGACTGGAACGCGAGTGGCCCCGACGCCTTCGCGTTCGAGGTGCTCGACACGCTCGCGTGGCCGGACGACACGCCCGATTTCGATCCCACCAACGACCTGGTGCTGTTGGAGTCGATGTGGCGGGAACGGCTGCAGCCGAATGGCGAGGGCAGCTACAGCACGACCAAGACATCGGGGCGCACGTGAGTACGGCGACAGTCACCGCCTTTTGCGGACACGAATTGCTCGCCGCCGGCGCGTTGCGCGACGTGGCGCGCGTGGTCTGGCGCGCCGTGAAAGACGCCGAGCCGCATCATGGGGCCGTACTGGTCTTCGACGATGCGACCGGACGCGTCATCGATTTTGAGATGCGGGGCGACGAGCGCGCGATGCTGGCGCATGTGGATGTGATGCTGCGCATGAGCCAGGCCGCGCTTGTTCAGACGAACGATGCGACGAGCGGCGACAGCGTCGACCCGGTGCCGCGCCCGCGCGGGCGTCCGAAGCTCGGGGTGGTCGCGCGCGAGATCACGTTGTTGCCGAGACATTGGGAGTGGCTGGCGACGCAGCCGGGGGGTGCGTCCGTCGCGCTCCGCAAACTCGTCGACGCGGCGCGGCGTACACATACCGACGAGGATCGTACCAAAGCCGCACGCGATGTGGCCTACCGCTTCATGCACGCGATGGCCGGCGATCTGACGCAATTCGAAGAAGTCATCCGCGCGTTGTATCGCGGTGACGAGGCGCGGTTTCGCGAGCTCATCGCCGAGTGGCCGATCGACATCGCGGCGTACTCAACGCAGTTGGCCTTTCCCACGAGCACGATGATGGAGCGCGCACGATGACGCCAACCGACGTGCGCTGCCAGACTCCGTAGGCCTACCGCTTCGGAAACCGATCGAAGAAGTCGAACATCGGCCAGAGGAACGAAGTCCGTGGTTGCGAACGTTCACACGCAGCGTTGGTTAACTCTGCTTCGCGATCCAAGTGCACATGGCGAGGACCGCAAGGGCAGGCAGCGAGCGCCGCACGGGGTCTTTCACCTTCAGGTGCATCGCGATCGCGCCCACCATCAGTACCGCTACCAGCAGCGCGGCGGGACGCACGATGGTCGGCATCCAGATTCCCACGATCAACGCGAGACCGGCAACGACTTTGAGTCCCCCCACCAGATAAAACATCCAGATCGGCAGGCCGTACGCCGTGAACTCGCCGCGCAGTGTTTGCGCATGGCCGCCGCGGTAGCTGGTGGGACCACCACGGCGGATCATCCAGACGTTCAGCAGTCCAAGTCCCACCACCAGCTGCAGAATCGCGAGGATCGGCGATGACGTCATTTATGGCTCCGTTGGATATGTGTAGATCATGCGCCAGCTCGCTCTTCAATTAACAACGGATTTATGACGCTCGCGGTTCGAATTTCCTTTGTGCTGTCCGTCACGCTCTTTTTGGGCTACGGCGTGAGCTGCTTGTTCATGGGCGCCATGGTCGAGGAGTTCGCCCGCTACGACCTGTCACGGTTCCGGCGTCTGGTCGGCTTGCTGGAGGTGCTCGGTGCGCTCGGGCTGCTGGCCAGCCTCTTCATCCCGATGCTGGTGTTTCCCTCCGCCGGCGGCCTGGCGCTACTGATGGCGCTCGGCGTGCTCACCCGCGTACGCGTGCGCGACCCGTGGATCGAGGCCATCCCGGCCGCGGTACTCCTCGTGATCAACCTGTTCCTGTGCGTGGCGGCGCTACGAGGAGGCCAGGTCGGCCGATAGCGGAGTATCGGGAGCCGTACGTGATGGCAGCGCGACGCCCGTCGGCGACCTACTCCGATCTCGATCGCCCTACGCGTCGATCGGCAGAGTCGTGACCGAGTCATCACCACGCGTTGACATAGGCGTGACGTGCGCGGGATGAATTGTGTGGACACCCTTCATCCACACCAACATGCGTACGCTCCCCTTCTCGATCCTGGCCCTGTGCGTTGTCGCGTGCAGCGACGATAGCACCGCCCCTGCCGCCGCCATCACCTACCCGCTCAAAGCCGTCGATGCCGCGCCGACGACGTGGGGCACACTCAGCGGCGTAACGATTGCCGGCGGATACGGCTCGGCGCTCGCCTTGGATCCAACGGACCCCGCCGTGTTCTGGATCATGACCGACCGTGGTCCGAACACCACGACGTCGGTAGCCAACCGTCTCCTGTTCCCGCTCCCCAACTTCACGCCCGTGATGGCCAAGTTCCGGTTGAGTGGTGACTCGCTGCGCCGCATCTCGACGATCGAACTCAAGAACGCGGCCGGCGTGAACATCAGTGGTCGTCCCAATCCGGCAGGCGTCGGCGCGACAGGGGAATCCGGCATTGATGGGAGTGGCGCAACCATTCCCACCGATCCCGATGGCTTGGATTCGGAAGGATTGGCCGTGGAGAGCAACGGCAGCTTCTGGGTATCGGATGAGTACGGCCCGCACATCGTGCACTTCGACGCGAGTGGCCGCACGCTCGAGCGCATCAACCCGTTCGGCAGCGGCACGGGCGGCCGGCGGCTCCCCGCCGTGCTGGCTCTACGTCGTCCCAATCGCGGCATGGAAGGACTGGCCATCACCCCCGATGGCCGAACGCTCGTGGGCGCCATGCAATCGCCGCTCGACAATCCCACCACCGCGATTGGCCGCGCCAGCAACGCGTACCGCATTATCACGTTCGACATCGCCTCCGGAGCCACGAAGACGTTCGTGTATGTGGCCGATGCGGTCGGCAATATCGTGAGCGAGATCACGGCAATTTCCGCGACGTCGTTTCTGGTGATCGAGCGCGACGGTCTCTTCCAGGGCGGTTCGCCGGCGGCGGTTTCGAAGCGGGTGTATCGGATTGATCTGGCCAACGCCACCGATGTGGGCGACGCGGCGAATGCGAGCACCGGTAAACTCTTCGGCGGTAAAGTGCTCGAAGCGTTGACCCCAGCCGAGCGCGCATCGAGCGCCATCACGCCCGTGTCAAAGTCGCTGGTGTACGACCTGCTCACGCTCCCCGGCGGCTATCCGCACGACAAGCTGGAAGGCGTAACGCTGATCGGGAAGGATCTGCTGGTGGTCTCCAACGACGACGACTTTGGCGTCAACGACGGCGGGGCGAGCAACTTCGTCTCGAAGATTCTTCCGGCGACCCAGCTCCGCGATCGCGTGGTGCTGTACTTCATTCGGCTCAGCACGCCCCTGCGGTAAACGGAGAGGCCGCCGTGGCCGGTCACCCCGAACGGCCACGGCGGTACACCACCACGGTGACCGCCGGCTGTCCGGCCCGTGCGAGGGTGATCGCGCCGAGCGAGTCGAGCGGGCCTAGGCGGTCGGAGAGCGCCACCGACGCCGGCCGCCAACCGCGCTTCCAGGGCTGCGCGTGCTCCACGACGATAGCCGGATAGCCGGCCGGCGCCTCGCGGTACGGCAGATGATGCGGATCATCGCAGGCGCACACGATCGGCGTCGTGGCGCCCAGCGCGACGCCGAGTTTGCCCGCCTGAATCCAACTGCGTGCCGTCACCCCACCAGCGATGTCGATGTCGCGCGCCGTCAACGAGTCGCGGAGCGCACGCCAGTCGAGCGCATCGAGCGTTGGGTCCGCGGGCGCGCGCAGCGCCACCACCTGGCCACCCAGCCAACCGGTGGCCACCTGCGACGTGAGCATGCCGACCAACACGATCCACGCGCCGGCCGCCGCCGGAATCCATCGACGTGGCCAGCTCGCCCCTCGGGCCAGCGCTTGATCGAGCGCACGGCCCACCAGCGGGGCGACAAAGAGCCAGCCCGGCGCCTGCCAGTGCGGTAACCCGCGTGCGCCACCCAGCGTGGCGACAGTGAAGAGACCAATCGGCAGCAGGGCGAGGCAGGCAAAGAACCAGCCACGCTGGTCGGTTTGGCGCCGAACCACTGCGCGACTCAACACCAGCGCGAAGGGAACGGCCATCCATGGCAGGAGCCACAGCGCCTGACCGCCCACGTTTTCGAGAAACGGCGCGATCGACCACGACGTGGTCGTGGCGGCGCGCGCGCCCTGGAAGCGGAACGAGACCCAGTCATGTTGGGCGTTCCACCAGAGTACCGGCGTGGTGCAGGCGAGCGCGATGGCGGCGGCCAGCCACGGGCCGGGTGTGCGCAGCTGCTGTCGTCCCGCCGCCGTCGTAAGCAGGTACAGCAGCAACCCCGCGCCGAACAACGCGCCGTGATATTTGGCGAGCATCGCGCCGCCAAGCAGGGCGCCCGCCAGCATCCAGCGTCCCCGCGACGCGTGCGCGACGCTGTGCTCATCGAAGAGCATCGGCGCCAGCACCAGCGCCGCCAATGAGGCGCAGAGCACCAGTGGGCCGTCGGGCAACACCCACGTGCCCGTGGTGAGGCCGAGCACGCCGGTACACGCCAGCGCCAGCGCCCCGAGCGTACCGGCACGCGCACCAACGGCGAGATGTCCAAGCCGACCCACCGCCCACAACG
>CAMBRJ010000007.1 GCA_945870175.1 Gemmatimonas phototrophica | reverse complement strand
GCGGCCTTCTTCACGAGATCCTGCGTCACGCTCTGCAGCGACGCCGGCAGCGCGAAATCGGGAGCGCCCGGTGCCGTCGGTGCGGCGAGCGTGGCGGCTGCGGCCGGGGCGCCCGGCCGGGCCGGCGCCGGGAGAGGAACGGGCGTGGCCGCCGCGGTGGCGGGCGTCGCCGGACGTGGCGGAACCGTTGGTGTGGCGGCCTGCGCGCTCAACGACGTCGCGCCGAGCAGGACCATGGCGGCCGCGAACGTCGCGAGGCGCGTGGCGCCGCCAAGCGAAATGCCAAGCATCGCACGGAAGTCGCGATCGCCCTGCTGCTTGGCCGTCGGCGGCGTTACAGCCTTCGGCGCATACGTGTTCGCATCACCACGGCGCGTCGTTGCCACCGCAGTGAGAAACGCCGGCACTTCGCTCGGCTCAGTCGGCGAGAATGGCCGCACGATTATCGGCGACGCGCTCGGCACGAGAAACGCCGCCTCGCGGTCGCGGTCGGCCTCGGCCATGGCGGTCTGCACCGCCGCGGCGTTGAGCGAGCGGCGGAAGATCGCGCCAAACTTGCTCGGCAGCGCCGTGGTCGATGCCATCACGAACGATGCCGAGGCCGCCGCGCTGGACACCATCGGCACGGGCAGCGTGCTCGTGGCGATCACGCGCTGGCGATCGACTTCATCGAGTTCGAACAGCTGACGCACCCCACCCTCGCCGACCGACAGCGCCATCACGCGTTCTCCCACGCGCACCACCGCGAGCCCGGTCTTCGGGCCCAACGGAATGCGCTGCACGACTTCCAACGGCACGCGCGTTTTCGACGCGAGGGCACCGGCTCCGAAGCGCTTGAGCGCCCAGACGCAGACGGCGCCAAGTCCGAGGACGAAGGCGAGAGCGGCGACGACGCCGAGTGTAGCGGTCAGCATGTCAGGACTCAGGCCGCGTTCGCGGCGCTGGACGCGGCGGGATTGGCCAGCACGCGCGTGATGCGCACGCCGAAGTGTTCGCCGAGGACCACCACTTCCCCTTCGGCGAAGCGTCGGTCGCCGACATAGATGTCGATCGGCTCACCCGCGAGGCGGTCGAGCTGGATCACGGCACCACGACCGAGGCGCAGGATTTCTTGCACCGTCATCGAGGTGCGACCCAGTTCGATGGAGACCGGCAGCGTGAGATCCAGGAGCATGCCGATCGGCACCTCCGTGGAGCTCATCATCGTCTGTTCAAACTCGGTCAGCTGCGGGGCTCGAACCGGGGCCGCGGAGGGTAGGGCCGATTCGTCCATCAGCGACGAGATGGGTTGGCCAGCCGCCTTGGCGGCCTGCGCGCTGGCAACGAGCGCGTCGATTTCGGCGGGATTCATGCGGAAGTCGTCCGTGAGTCGGAGGGCGTGGCGCTGGGTACGGCATCGAGGATGCGCACCGCGAGATTTCCGCTTACGCGGCCGGGATGGCCGATGAAGCGTTCCTGCGTGCCCGCGCGCACGATGACGCGCGCGTCGGTCGGAATACCGGTGGGGATGATCGTGCCTTCGGTGATGCCGGCGATGTCACGCATCGAGAGCTGAAAGTCGGGCAGACGCGCGGTCAGCGGCACCTTCGTGGCGCGCAGCGAGTGTTCACTGCGCTGCCGCGTCGTCTCGCGCTCCTGATCGCTGGTGGTGAGCAACGCATTGCGCTGCTGTCCGCTGGACGTGAAGAACTTGTCGAGCACCGAGAAGGGCAGGCAGATGAGCAGCAGGCTGCTCACGTTGCCGGTCGTGAACTCGACGTTTGCCACGAGCACGGGATCTTCGCGGTTGACGACCTGCAGGATCTCGGGCGACGACTCGAATCCCGTGATATTGATGTCCAGCGCCACATGGTCCTGCCAGATTTCCTGAAGCAGACCACTGACCTTGTCGGCGACCGACCGAACGGCCATGCGCTCGATGGGGGTCAGCGTACGCGTGAGCGCGCTGCCAGCGCCCTCGCCACCGAACAGGCGATCGATGATGTACGTGCTGAACTCGGGGCCGACGTCGATGACGCCCTTCTGCCCGGTTCCGGTGATGTCGAAGATGAACGACGAGCAGGGCATCGGCAGCGACAGCGTGAACTCGCCAAACGAAAACTGCTCGACGCTTTGCAAGCGGACTTCGATCTGTCCGCGCACACGCGAGATGAGCCACGCTTCCAGGCCCTTCACGAGGCGTTCGTACATCGCCTCGAGCGTGCGCAGGCGCTCCTTGGAGACGCGGTGCGGACGTCGGAAGTCGTACACCTGCACGTCCATGCCCGCGGCCGCCGCGGGCGACGGCCGGGAGCCGCCGCCGAGGAGGCGGTCGATGTCGTGCTGGCTGAGAGTTTCGGAGCTCATCGTCTGGTCGGTGCGGCGGGACTTACTGAACGACGAACTGGGGGAAGTAGATGCGCTTCACGGACTTCTTGCCGAAGCGCTCGTCCACGGCCTTGATGATTTCGGTTTTGAACTGCTCGCGCGTGGCCATATCGGTGAGCTGCTCCACGGCCTTTGTGCCGAGTGTGGACAACACGATGTCGCGCAATTCGGCATCGCGCGCCTTGAAGCTCTCGATCGCGGTGGGCGTGCCCACTTCGATTGCGACGGTGAGCAGGAGGTAGCGCGCGCCACCGCTGCCCGCCGGGTTGAGCACCATGTTGTCGAGCACGTGGATGGACGCCTCAGTGGCGGCGCCTTCTTTGCCGCCTTCCGCAGGGGTGCCGTGCTCGCCGGCGGCCGCGGCGGCATCCCCGCCGTGCGCGCTATCGGCGGCGGCGACGATCGGCGAGACCTTGCCCATTTTCTTTGCCACCATCGGTCCGAGCAGGACCGCACCCGTAGCACCACCGACGGCCAGACCGACGGCAATCATGCCGATCAGCAGCGGGAGCTTTGCTTTGGTGGGCGCAGCGGGTGCGTCTTCTGGAACCTGCGGGGTTTCGTTAGCCATGGACCGGTTGATCGAGTCGGACAGAGGGAGTGCTACGCCCCCTGTAAAAGCACGTTCGATGCCACGCCCAGGTATTCACGGTAATGCAAAGGTAAAGTGTTTATTCGCAATGGCTTACATTCCTTCCAATACTCAGGGAACCGCAAGGTGAACGACGTACGTCAGGCGAGCGATCCGGTCCTTTTTACTCACTCCGGCACTTTTTGCCGAGCCGCCAACGCCAAAGGCGGCGGATGAGGGCCGGTACGTGCCCCCACCCTCCGCCTTCTGGCCGCCCGAATCCGGGCGGTCCTGACGATCCGGTTACCCGATTCGGGCTACCCGGTTAGCGCTTGATGTTCATGAGTTCCTGCAGCATTTCGTCGGAGGTCGAGACGACCTTGCCGTTCGCCTGGAAGCCGCGCTGAGCGACGATCATGTTCGTGAATTCCTGCGCCAGGTCGACGTTGGACATTTCGAGCGCGCCGCTGGTGAGCTGCGACTGCGAGCCTTCGAGGGCGAAGCCGAGGACCGCGCCGCCGGAGTTGGCCGACTCCTGGTACATGTTGTCGCCGATGCGGAGCATGCCGCTGGGGTTGTTGAAGTCGGCCAGCACGATCCTGGCCAGCGACGACGTGGTGCCGTTCGTGAAGAAGCCGGTGATCAGGCCGAACCGGTCGATGCTGAAGTTCTGCAGCGTACCCGCCGTGTAGCCGTTCTGATCGCGCAGCACCGCCGTGGAGGCCGTAGAAGCGAACTGCGTGAGGCCGCTGACGCCGCCGTTGAGCTTGAGGTTGAGCTGCACCGGGTTGGCGCCGGGTACCGCAAAGTTGATCGCGGCCGAGATGTTGGTGTTCATGATGCCGGCGCTGTCGAACGTGAACGTGCCACCGTTCTCGTTTGCTGTCGCCGCGGTCGGGCTCATGAAGTACGAAATCTTGATTTCGGAGCTCGACGGCATGCTGGCCGTGAACTGCACGGCCGGCGGCGGACCGCTGGAGAAGCTGTAATCGGCGGGCGACAAGTACTCGGTGCCCGACGCGCTGTACACCTTCACGTTAGCCGGCAGAATCTCGTAGCCGGCTGACGGCGTGGGCAGCCCGATGTCCGACGGCGGGGAAATCGCGTCGGTCTGGAAGTTCTCGATCACGCCCGAGGCGATCGGATCGATCTGCCAATCCCACGAGTTCGGGCCCGTCTTCCACATCTGGATCTTGATGTCGCGCTTCGTCCCCTGCGAGTCGAACACGGCGATCTGCGACTCCGTCCACGACTTCTCGTTGATCGGCAGTGCGCGATCGAGCGGATCCTGGAAGTCGCCCTGAAACGCGGGAGCGGACGCGTTGAGATTACCGGCGAGTACGGCTTCGCTGGTCGGCTTGGCCGACACCTTTTGGCCGAACGGCAGGCGAATGTCCTGAATGCCGTCTTGCAGGACGCCGTTCTCATACATGCGACCCTGCACGATGAAGCCGTTGGCTGGCGACACCATCTGACCGTTCGCATCCACCTGGAAGTTGCCGGCGCGTGTGTAGAAGCTCTGATTGCCCTTGCGCACCACAAAGAACGAGTCGCCCTGAATCGCGACGTCGGTGTTCAAGCCGGTCGTTTCGAGGTTACCCTGATTAAAAATCTGGTCGATCGAGCCAATTTGCATGCCGAGACCGATCTGCACCGGGTTGATACCACCCTGGTCTCCAGGCGGACGGCTTGCACCCTGCAGCAGCTGGGCGAAGCCTTCCTTGAACGTCACGCGGCCAGCCTTGAAGGCCACCGTGTTGACGTTCGCAATGTTGTTACCGATCACGTCCATGCGCACTTGGTTGTTGCGCAGGCCGGACACACCGGCAAAGAGAGAACGAAGCATCTGTGAATATCCTCGTGGGTCAGGTCGCGATCAGGCGCGCACTTGGGTGAGCTGCGACATCGGCACGCTGAGCGCATCGCCGATGATCAGGATGGGGTTGCCGCTTTCGTACCGCATGCCGGTAATCCGTCCGGCCGTGTACGTCTTCGCTGCTTGCCACTGGCCGCCATCCGTTGCGACCTCGAACTTGTACGTGTACTTCCCGGGGGCGAGCGGCGGTGTGAACGCATAGTCGCCAAGCTCGAACGACATCTGCCCGCCCTTCACCTTACCGACGATGGCCTGACCGACGGCCTCGCCCTTGTCGTTGGTCATGGTGATGCGGCCTTCACCCTTGAGGGTGCCGCTGTCCACGACCACGGTACCGTTGCCGGCTTTGTCGACAAAAGTATTGTTGCCGGTGGTCACGCCGATCTTGCCGACGGTGCCCATCGCCATTTGTCCTTCAATGAGCTGCGCGAGTTCATTGGCCCGCTCGTTCTGCGTCGTCTCGAGCGCCTTGATTGCCTCCGCGGTGGCGCCAGCCGACGCGACCTGTGCATCCATCGACTTGTTCATCGTGATCAGCTGCTCGACGGTGGAGAACTGGGCGAGCTGCGCCGCCATGTCCTTGCCGTCCATCGGATTGAGAGGATCCTGATTCTTCAGCTGTGCGACGAGCATTTTGAGGAATTCGTCCTGACCCATCGCGCTCGTTTTCGCCAAGCCACTGAGCTTCGTGCTCGGCTCGGCGGCACCGACCGGCGGCGTCGCCCCCGTCGTCGTGTCGGTCGTGGCGTAACTCGGCTTGATCGTGTTCGGATCAAACGCGCTGGCGACGTTCCGCGTAGCGGTGATCATCACTTGGTCCCGTTGAAGAGATTCTGCCAGCCGCGCTGATGTGCCTGTTCGCGCTGCTGCTCACGCGCCGCCTGCTCCTTCTGCTCGCGGCGAGCCTCCTGCTGCTTATCCCAGTCGCGGCCCGTCGCGCGGTCGCGCTGACTCTGGGACTGTGCGCCTTCGCCCGACGTCGTCTGCGTCGTGCCGTTCGTGCGGAGTGCCTCGCGCTCGCTGCCGATCGCGCGTGACGCATCACTTGATTCCGACTTGGCCGCGCCGCTGATGCGCACGCGTTCGGCGTCGAGGCCATGACGGCCCATCGCCTCCTGCAGCTCACCGGTACGCAGCTTCATCCGCTCGGCGCTCGACGCGTCAGTCGAGATGAACGTGTCCACCACGTTGCCGCGCAGGTCCACGGTAATGCGGTCCTGCGTGCCGTTCGCGTTCTCGACGTTGAGTGTCATGCGCGAGAGCGGACCAGCCGGCGCATCCGCGCGCATGGCCTGAATCTCCGATACGCGCTGCGCTTGCTCACTCCCAGCGGCCTGACCCATCGATGCGGCGCGTTCAGCGCCAGTCGTCTGCGTGCTGCCGAGCGCATTGCTTTGGACGCTGCTTTGGGTGTTGCCGTGCATGGCGCTAACGCTCGACGTGTCGCCGCTGGCATCCTGCTTGGTGTGGCCGAGCTTCCGCCCCTCGTTGACCGGAGCTCCGTTCTCGTCGCGCGCGCCGCGTCCGAACGCGTTGCCATTCTGCTCGCGGTTGGCCCCCGTGTTGGCATTCGCCTGCGCGACGTACGCCGCCGCGCCGTTGCCCATCGCCGCCGGGGCGGCGTTGGCATCGGCCACGCGAGCCACCTGCGCCACACCAGCCACGCCCGCGACCTGCGCGACCGCCGCCGGCTGCCGCTGCAACGCTGCCGTCAGCGTGTCGAGCGCCGGCGGAGCCGCGTTCGCCAGTGCGCGCTCGCTGCGATTCGCGAGCTCGAGATGACCGGGATCTTTCATGCCAAGCGTGCGCAGCCCTTCTTCCTTCGCGATGCGTTGCAAGCGGGCGAAGCCCTGGGCGTTCTCCCATGAGCCATCGACGACCACATCGACCGCGTCCCCGCGCGTGTGCGCGGAGTCGCGTGTCCACGTGACCACGGCGCCGGGACGTGTGCGCCCCTGCTCGTACAACTGATTCTGACGTTCCTGCGAGCGGGCCGTCTCGACAATCGAAACGTCGTGGCCGTACTCGCCCTTCATGCGATCAATAACGCGCTGCACCCGTGAGCGGAGCTCCGGGGCGACGGCATCGAGATCCTTGATCGGGGTAGTCACATCGGCGGCTGAGGCCGCCGTGGCGGCGGCCAAGGCCGATGCGCTCGCGCTGGCCATCGTCGTGGCCATCGCGGTGTCCATCGCGGTGTCCATCGCGATGTCCATCGCGGTGTTAGCGATCTCCGTTCCCGCAGGCGTGCCCGCCTTCGCCAGCAGCGCGTCCAGCGCGGCGCGCGCGTCGGCACCTCGGACATCGCCGATCGCCATCAACTGTTCGAGCGACGTGCCGCGCGTGGTCGCAATGCGCGAAAGCACGGCGAGCGCATTGCGATCACCTGCGATCTCACCCCGGCCACCATGCTGCCCGCTGATCTGTTGTGCGGCGCGCGAAATGCCCCGCACACCGTTCGTGCCACGGTCCTTAGCGTACGTGGGCAGGTCGATGATGTCGTCCGTGGACGTGTTGTCGATCGACGTATTCAGAATACCATAACGCAGCGCTTCACTCACGTCCTGCGCGGCCCGCTGGGCCTCGCGGTCGGGCGAGTCAGGCTGGAGCGCCGTCCGCAGGCCCGGTTCGCCCGCGAATGAACCGTCACCCGTACGCGTCTCCCCGGTCGGCTCGTCGGTGGTCTGCTCGCCGGCCGCCTCGCCGAGCAGCTTGTCCACGAGTGACGCGCCCTCGGCAGGCAGCTGCTGCATCAGATCGGAGCGCACGCGCGAGCCGGCGCCGGAGATGAGCGCGAGTAAGGCGGAGAACTCGGCGCGTGACACGCTGCGCTTCTGTTCGCTCTCGCCCGCCGCCTCGGTCTCGGGATGGATGATGTCGGCGCGCGTGGTGCGCTCGACCGCCCGCTCGGCGGCCCGTTCAGGTCGTGGTGCTGCCGTCGTTACCGTGTTCATCACGTTCATCGCGGGCCGCCCGGCGTCTTGCTGCCGCCCTTCGTGATCGCGGCGGCGCGAGTGGCGGTCATCGCCGTGAGGACGGCGGCCGCCTGGCGGTCGTTCATCATGCCGAGAATGGTGCGGACATCGCCGTCGGTCATCTGATCGAGCACCTTGGCCGCATCCTTCGCCGCCATCGCCGAGAAGATCTTGGCGAGGCGCTGCTCCGGGAGCGCGGTGTTGATGGCGGCGTCACGCGCCTCCTTCACCACCGTCGCGACGGAGGCGGTGGTCGACTTCGCGTTCGTGGCCGACGGCGTCGGCGACTTCACGCTCGGTGTCGTGCGGGCGTCTGGCGCCGGAGCCGACTTGGCACGACGCGCGGCGTCAAGCAAGCGAATGCTGTCGGCCGGCGTCGGCGGGGGCGCCGCTTCGTGCACGCCCGGCGAATCCATGCCGTGCGCCACGCTGTCAGCCGCCACACTGTCGTGCGCCGCCGCGTCGCCGTGCGAGGCCGCGCCGTCCGTCGAGTCCGCGTGCGTCGAGTCCGCGTGCGTCGAGTCCGCCGGCGGATGCGCCTTGAGGCTGTCGGCCAGCTGCGTCGAGTCGGCCGTGTACTTGGCTGACGTCTTCATGTACGAGTACCCCGTGCCGCCACCAAGGCCGGCCAGGAGTCCAATCACGATCGGGATGATCAGCTGCTTCATGAGTGCGAACCATCGGTGGGAATGTTGCTGTGCGCGGCGTCATCCGCCGCAGTCAACCCTGCTCTACGCGAGAACTGCGCCAGAGCAATCTCGTCCATGGCGACACGGTCCTTGAGCGCCTTGTCGGCATGCCAAGTCTCTGCGTGACGGCCTTTTAGGCGATCGAGAACGCGCCGGTCGCGAGCCGCTTCTTCCAGCATTCTCTGCGCGTTTTGCACCTCGCTATCGGCAAGCTTTGCCGCATCAGCGGCCAAAAGCACCCGTTCATCGAGCGAGGCGAGCACGAATCCGAGCTGATGGAGATGGCCAACACGCGGCCCGCTGTTCGCCGTCGCCGAGATCTGCTGCTTGCTGTGATCGCGCAGGTTCACAATCTCCTCTTTTGCGCGATGCGCTGCATCGGCGCTATCGCGCGCACTCGCCAACGCGCGTGCCTTCGACTGCTCGTGCTGCTCGCGCAGCTCGAGAATGCGCTGCAACCGGAACTTGAAGCTCACGGACGTCTCCGCACTGACGACTCAATGGCCTCGGCGAGCTGCGCCAGCGCGCTGTAGCTGTCGCCGTAGGGCGTGGTCTCGTCGGGGCGCTGCTGCAGGAACTCGAGCACGCGCTGCCGGTATATGATGGCGGCGTCGACGTAGGCATCGCTCCCCTTCTGGTACGCGCCGACCATGATCAGATCTTCCTTTTCGCGATACGCCGCTTCGAGTCGCAGTACCGCCGTGCCAGCGCGGCGCTGCACGTCATTCGTGATCGCGTCTTTCACGCGACTCTTCGAGTCGAGCACATCGATGGCCGGATAGTGATTCTGTGCGGCGAGTCGGCGCGTGAGCACGATGTGGCCGTCGAGAATTGAGCGGGAGGCGTCGGCCACCGGTTCGTTGAAGTCGTCACCGTCCACCAGCACGGTATAGATGCCGGTGATCCCACCGGTGGTCGCGTTGCCCGCGCGCTCGAGCAACCGCGGCAAGTTCGCGAACACAGAGGGCGGATAGCCCTTGGTGGTCGGCGGCTCGCCGGTCGCGAGACCGATTTCACGCCACGCCATCGCCACGCGCGTGACAGAGTCCACCATCAGCAGCACCTGCTTGCCCTGATCGCGAAAGTATTCGGCGATCGCGGTCGCCACGAGGGCACCGCGGGCGCGCACCAGCGCGGCCTGATCGCCGGTCGCCACGATCACGACGGAGCGGGCAAGTCCTTCCTCCCCGAGCGAGTTCTCAATGAACTCGCGCACTTCACGGCCGCGCTCACCCAGCAGCGCGATCACGTTCACATCGGCCTGCGCGTTGCGCGCGATCATGCCGAGCATGGTCGACTTACCGACGCCGGAACCGGAGAAAATGCCGATGCGCTGGCCGCGACCGATGGTGAGGAGTCCATCGATCGCGCGCACGCCCGTCTCTAGCGGACGGTCGATCGTGTCGCGCGTGAGGGGATTGGGCGGCTCGGCCGAGAGCGGGACGCGCTCCACCGTGTCGAGCTTGCCCTTGCCGTCGATCGGATGCCCGAGGCCGTTGAGCACGCGGCCCAAGAGTCCGGGACCGACGTCGACCCCGAAGGTGCGACCAAGCGGCAGTACACTGGCACCGGCATGCAGGCCGTCGAGTTCACCGAGGGGCATGAGCAGCACGCTGCGCTCGTTGAACCCCACCACCTCGGCCAGCACCGAGCGATCGCGGGAATGACTGGTGATGCGACACAGTGAGCCGAGTCCGACATCGATGCCGGTGGCTTCGAGCACGAGCCCGACGACGCGGGTGACGCGACCGTACGAGCCGACACGTTCCGTGTTTGCCAGGCGGTCGGCCATGGCCTCGAGCATCGAGCGGCCATCATCTTCGAGCGCCAGCGAGGCACGCGCGGGTGTCATCACGCCAGCACTCCACCGAGGCTGCGATACGCGCGCTCGAGCGCCGTATCCACCCGCCCGTCGATAATGCGCTCTCGTCCTTCCATGAGGCATCCGCCGCGCAGAATCGCCGCATCACCGATCCAGCGGATTTCGCGGCGGCTCGCGTCGTTGAGTGACGCGCGGCAGGCGTTGAGATCTGCCGGGTTGATGCGAATCGTGATCTCCTGATCAAGCGGATACTGTGCCATCGCGCTCTGCACCACGTCAAACACGAACGACGGATCCGCACTTACTTCGCGCTGCACGATGTGCCGCGCCACCATCACGGCGAGCGCGGCGACGTTCTCCTCGGCATTGCTGACCCAGCGCGATTCGTGCAGCTGCACGTTGTTGAGCGCATCGGAGAGCAGCGCCATCGCCGAGGCGATCTCTTCGTCGACGCCGGCGCGGGCCGCGCGCTCACCATCGGCGCGCCCGCGGCTGTACGCGGCCGCTTCCGAGCGCGACCGTTCGACTGCGAGACGAGCCTGGGCGTCCGCCTCCTGCGCGTCGGCCGACTGAGTCGGCATGCGCGAGTCGGCTGAAGCGAATTCGCTGAAGTCGTCGGCCACGGCGAATTCGTCCAACGACCAGGTAGTTGCTCGCATCGGTCGGTCCTCAGACAATGACATCGTCGGTTCCGGCACTCAGCACGATCTCGCCGGTCTCTTCGAGGGCGCGGACCTTTGACACGATATCCGTCTGGGCTGCTTCCACATCGCGCATCTTGACCGGTCCGAGGAACTCGATCTCTTCCTTGAGGCCAGCGACCGCGCGCTGCGACATCGTCTGCATGATCTTCGCCTTGAGCTCGGGGCTCGCGGCCTTGAGGGCCAGGGCGAGCTGCTTGACGTCCACTTCGCGCAGCAGGCGCTGGAGCGACTTGTCGTCGAGCGAGGAGAGATCTTCGAACACGAACATGAGGTTCTTGATCTGATCGCTGAGGTGCGGGTCCTTCTCGGCCACCAGGTCGAGTACTTCCTTTTCGAGGGACGAGCTGACGAGGTTGAGGACCGCAGCCACGGCCGCCGGACCACCGACACTGGACATGCCCTGCGAAAAAGCGAGGTCGGCTTCACTGCCGATCGCGCGTTCCACCAGCGAGATCATTTCGGGTGACACTTTTTCCATCTTCGCGATGCGGAACATCACGTCACCGCCAAGCGCGGGATCCAACTCGCGCAGAATGGCGGCCACGTGGCCCGGATCGAGGTGCGCCAGAACGAGCGCAATGGTTTGCGGATGCTCACCGCGCAGCGTGTTGCCGAGCTGCTGCGGATCGGCGCGACGCAAACGGCCGAAACGATCGCTGTCGGCGAGCTGTCCCTGAATGCGTTTGAGAATCTGCTGCGCCTTGACCTGTCCGAACGCCGCTTCGAGCACGTCCTTGGCGAACTCCACGCCGCCGGTGCTCATGGAGTCCATGCCGATCGTGAGCTCGAGCCACTCGGCGAGCACCAGGTCAACGATCGACGGCGGCACGCGATCGAGCTGCGCCATTTCGAGGGCGACGATTTCCGCCTCCTCGGGGTGCAAGTTGGCCGTGACCTTGGCGGCATGCTCCGTGCCGATCGCCATGCACACGATCGCCACTTTCTGGCGACCGGTGAGACGATCGGGTGCGTACTTGTCGGTGCTGCTTCCGCCACCGCGAGGGAGTGCGATCATGGACGTGCTCACGAACGAAGCCAACCGCGCACCACGCGGACGGCAGCGTCAGGACGCTGATCCACGGTGGCCATCGCCTGTTCACGTTCTGGAGTGGTTGGCGGGGGCGGTAGTCGAATGGGGCGCTTGGGCTCGTCGAGTTCCCCCTGGGCAAACTCGTTCGCGCCCTGCATCGCCGACTGCATCTGCGAGCCGGCCGGTAGCTCCGGATATCCGGAGTTCGACGGCAGTACATTCGGTGTCCCACCGGCCATCGACTTCGACTTCTTGGGCTTGAGCGCGCTCACCCTCACGAGCGCGATGACCAGCAAGACGATGAGGGCGGCGATCGCAACGACCGGCTTCGGGTTCGCTTGCAGCTTGGCCATCATGTCCTGCGGCGGCAGCACCGTGTCGCGCTGCACGATAGGGGCGGGTATGTCGAACGGCGCGCTCACCACCGAGATCATGTCTCCGCGCGTCGAGTCGACGCCGAGCGCGTTGCGCACGAGCGTCTCGATGCGGGCAATCTCTTCGGGCGTGCGCACCGTGATGATCGGTGCCTGTGCCGTCTTCAGCGTGGTGTCGAGCACCGGCATCGTGACTTTGTCGGCCACCAGCACCGCCACGGTGAGCTTCTTCAGATTGCCGATCGCGCCGCTGAAGCTCTCGACGCTCTTGGTGTTTTCATACGACGTGGCGGTCGTGCTGTAGCCGGCGCCCTGTGCGGGATTGCTCGGCGTCACTTCCGCCTTCTGTTCTGTGACCAGCGCCTGACGCTCGGGGTCGACGGCCTGCACGGTGCGCTCGACTTTATCGAAATTGATCGACGCGGCCACCTGCACGCGGGCGTTCCCGGCACCGACCAGGCTATTGAGCAGCTTGTCGGCCTTCTGTTCCATGTACGTCTCGACTTCGCGCTGCACGGACAGCTGACGGCTGGAGAGACCAGCCACTGAGCCTTCGTCGTCGAGCGTGAGGGCCTGGCCGCGCTCGTCGACGATGGTGACGTGCTCGGGCTCGAGGCCGCCCACGCTGTTCGCGACCATGCTCGCAATGCCGTGCACCGTTTCGGCGCGCGGCGTCTCGCCACCGGCCATCTTGAGCGTCACCGAGGCCTTACTCGGTCGCTCGCTGGCCTTGAACATCTGCGCGTCCTCGAGCGCGAGGTGGACCTGCACCATCTCGACGTTCTTGAGCTTGCCGATCGTGCGCTCGAGTTCTCCCTCGAGAGCGCGACGATAGTTCACCTTCTGCGTGAAGTCCGTCATGCCCCATGACGGCTTATCGAACAGCTCGAGGCCGGGACGGCCGCCGGTCGGCATCGCTTCGGCCGCCAGATTCACGCGGGCCCGCGCCAGATCCGCACTGGCCACCAAGATCGTTGATCCGGTGCGATCGAGCTCGTACACGATGGCTGACTCGGTGAGCTTGTCGGTCATCGCTTTCACGTTCTCGACCGGGATGTCCGCATAGAGCGGGACCATCGTCGGCTGGGTTGCCCAGCGTGACACGCCGAACACGAGCGCGGTGGCAATGACGCCGACCGCGATGATCGCGATCTGCCGTCCGTTGCCCATGCGTCCGAAGAGAGATTCCATCAGGGAGTTCATGACCGTCGCTTACTCAGGACTGCATGGCGATGACGGACCGATACGCTTCGACCATCTTGTTGCGTAGCTCGATCATCATGTCGAGTGCGAGACCTGCTTCTTCACCGGCGGCCATCACCTGGTGCAACTCGACGTTCTCGCCGGCGGCGAAGCGCTGCGTGAGGTCGCCTGCGCGGTCGCGCGCGTCGGACACTTCGTTGATCGCGCGGGTGAGCGTGTTGCCGAAGGAGTTCTCGCCTTCACCAACCACCGGGACCTGCTTGGAGAGGCCGGTATCGCGTCCGCCGAACTCGGGCATCGCCCGCGTGAGAAGATCGATTCGATTCTGCATGATGATCAGTCGGTGGGAGTCGAGAATCAGGCGCGGACGTCGAGGCGAATCCCGCGCGCCGTCGGCGGCGCAGGATTCGTGGCGGCTTTGATACGGCCGTACGTGAGGGGCCCAAGCGCAGCGGTCTTCGCGAAGAAGTTGCGCTCGTCGTTCGTGAGCACGCTCCACAACGTCGGGTCGGTTCCAGCCGGCGCTTCAGGCGGCACCGTGTTCTGCGCCGTGGACTGCCCGGCAATCGGCGCCTGCGGCTTGAGGGCGGCGTGCTGCGAGGCCTGCTGCGATGCGCGAGCGTTCGTCGTCGCCTGCTGCGCACGCTCGGCGCCATTCTGCGCGCCGTTCTGCGTGCGTGCCGTCTCGGGCCGCGACAGCGAGCCGAGGGTGGGAAGCAGCGGGGTGTTGTTGATGCCGGTGACGCTCATGTGAATCTCGAGTGTTCGGTTAATGCGAGTGACGCGAGTTTTGCGAGTGGTGCGAGTGGTGCCGTGGGGCCGAGCGTGCTGCGGGTCGGGGACCGTGTGGATCGGAGAGGAGGAGGAAGAGTCACGCCGATCCCCGAACCCGCAGCGCTAGCTCACGTCTTCGTGCATCAAATTTCGATCGACGCGCGGAGCATCGACTTGGCCGTCTGAAAGACGGCGGCGTTCGCTTCGAAGATGCGTTTGGCGTCCATCAGCTTGACCATTTCCTGTGTGGTATCGATGTCGGGGTAGCGCACATAGCCGGCGTCGTTGGCATCCGGATGTCCCGGCTCGTACACGAGCCGGCCTTCGCCTTGATCTTCCGCCAAACCAGCCACGCGGACGCCGAACTCACCGCCGAGCGTGCCGTTCACGCCGCCGGTGGTCGGCAGCACAGGCACTTCGATGGCTTTGCGGGAGTCGCCGGTCGCGATTTCAAAGGCGTTGCTGCCCAACACACTGCTGCTGGCGGCGGCCGTACCCATGGCCGTCGCGAAATTCTCTGCGTTGTAGAGCGCATTCTGCGACGTGGCCGCTTCCATCACGACGTCTTTCCGCTTGTACGGCAGACCGTCTGGGCCGCGGGTCACATCGGCGTTCGCCATGTTCTGGGCGATCGTTTCCATGCGCTGGCGCTGTGCACTGAGTCCGCTGGCGGCGATGCCGAGCGAGCGGAACATCGGGCGGATCGTCTGCTGGCCCGGGATCGGGAGCAGGGCGGGGCGGCGGCTCGGATCAATCGACATCAACCGTTCCCGCCGCTCTTGATCGCGCTGCGCAGGCTCGCGTACGTCTTTTCGAGAAGGCGGGTGGTGGCGAGAAAGCGGATCTGTTCATCCGCCAGCGCCGTCATCTCGTCTTCCACGTTCACGGGATTCAGGTTGGCCTGCGCCGTGCCGACTTTCGCCTCCAGCGCGAAGCCGTCGGCGTTGCCCACGGTGGCCTTGGAGACGCGATCCGCGATGCCACGCGACCGCTCCACACTCTTGTCGAGTGCGCCTTTGAGCGACGTGGCAGAGGTGGTGCGATCGATGAGTCCGAAGAGCATTGGCGTATTCCCGGTGAGAAAGGGCGAGCGTATCCACACCGGTAAAAAGCAATGGCCGGGCCACAGGGGACCGGCCATCGGAGGCGCATTGACTGTTGCGTGCTAACTCATTGCTATTGTGAGTCTTGCGCTGTGGTTCCCAGTCTCGGGTCGGGCGTGTTTCCAGGCAAGGCCGACGCGGTCAATCACGCCATTGGGGCAATTGTTGCCGGGTGCAGCGAGGACCAATCTTGCCGACCACGGCCGACCGGTCGGAGTTGCCGAGGACTACTCGTCGTCGCCATCGGCGTCCTTGCCGGGGCCGTTGAGCTTGTTGCGGAGGGTGCGCACGCTGATGCCCAGCAGTTCGGCGGCCTTCGTCCGGTTATTATCGGCCGCTGCCAGCGCGTGCTGAATCAGCACCCGCTCGGCATCGGCCACATTCAGCGACGCCAACGCGATGTTGCCGTTGGTCGCACCGCCAATGGCCATCCCAGCGACGGGGGGGGTGCTGGTCGCCACCGCGCGCCCGCTGCCTGGCGTGGGGATCGCGCGCGGGCGGATCGACGGCGCACCGAGCGAATGGGCGAGCCCGAATCGCGTCCCTTCCAGGCAGTGCGCGTGGATCATCGGGTCCGGCGTCAGAATCACCGCCCGTTCGATCACGTGCTGCAATTCCCGGATGTTGCCCGGCCACGGATAGTGCTGCATCGACTCGAGGGCGTCGGGCGAGAGGCCGTCGATCTTCTTCCCCAATTCGGCCGCCGTCCGCATCGCGAAGCGGAGCGCCAACACCGCGATGTCCTCCGGGCGGTCACGCAGGGGCGGAATCAGGACGGGGATCGTGGACAGTCTATAGTACAAGTCCTGCCGGAACGTGCCCTGATCGGCCTCGGCGGCGAGGTCGCGGTTCGTGGTGGCCACGATACGCACGTCCACCTTGATCGGGGACGTACCACCGACGCGCTCGAACTCCTGCTCCTGCAGCACGCGCAGCAGCTTGGCCTGCAGGTCGAGTCGCATCTCCGAGATTTCGTCGAGGAGCAACGTGCCGCGGTTGGCGCGCTCGAAGGCGCCTTCGACCCGTTTGATGGCGCCCGTAAAGGCGCCTTTTTCGTGGCCGAACAGGGCCGACTCGACCAATCCCTCGGGCAGCGCCGCGCAGTTCAGCTTGATGAACGGCTTGTCGCGACGATCGCTCTGATCGTGGATGGCCCGGGCGAACAGCTCCTTTCCCGTGCCCGACTCGCCCTGCAGCAGCACGGTGGCCCGCGTCGGGGCGGCCATGGCGACGGTCTGGAGGATCCGACGGATCGCCGGTGAGTCGCCGATGATCTGCCGTTCGTTCCGGAACTGCATCACTTCCTTGCGGAGCGTCTCATTCTCGCGCCGTAGGCGCACAAACTCGAGCGCCTGGTTCACCGCGAGCTCGAGTTGCTGCGGGCGGACGGGCTTGGTGATGTAGTCGATCGCCCCGGCCTTGATGCTGGTCACCGCATGCTCGATGCTGGAGTGTCCTGTCAGCATGATGAGCGGGATGTCGTACCCCTCTCGGGCGAGCAGCTGGATGAACTCCAGGCCAGTCAGCCCCGGCATTCTATAGTCGGAGATGATCAGGTCGATGCCGCCCCGCTCGAGAATCTGCAGGGCTTCGGGAACGCCCCGGGCGCCCACGGCCGTGTGACCGGCTTGTGTGAGCGAATCCTCGAGAATCAGTCCGACGCTTGGCTCGTCATCGACGTACAGAATTGTGGCCATGGCGGAGCAATACAGGGGCAAAAGGTCGTTAAGCGGGTACCAAACTATGGCACCGGAACGGGCAACCCGGCAAAATTAGCCGCTTTCCCGGTAAAACAAGAGGGAAAAGGCGCGCCACCTCACGGAACGGCTCGCGTTGCTAAAGGATGGGTCTAGCCGTCCGATACTGGTAGACGAGTGCCGGCACCGTGTTGCAACCCTTCTGGGATGTAACGGTCACCGAATCCCCAGGTCAGATGCGCGTCACCAATTCCATCATCAGCCGGAACAGCCAATCGCGCCTGCAGAGCAACCTGCAGGGGCTCGATCGCGTTCGGGATGACATTTCGTCCGGCATTCGCCTGCGGAAGATGTCCGACAACCCCACGAGCGGCGGTGAACTCGTACGCATCGGTAGTTCGATGCGCGCGCTCTCGCAGTTCAAGCGCAATGTGGACAGCGGCGTGGCCCGTGCCTCCGCCGAGGAAAACGTGCTCGACCAGCTCACGAACGCGCTCACGCGTGGCATCGAGCTGGGCATCGGGCAGGCGAGCGGCACCGCCAACGCACAGTCGCGCCTCATCGTGAAGGCCGAAGTGGATCAGCTCATCAACTTCGCGTCGAACCTTGGTAACACGCGCATTGGCGACGAATATCTGTTCGGCGGCAATCGCGCCGGAGAAGCCCCGTTCGCCACGCCCGCACCGGCGATCGGCAGCTTCTCGGGGTTGACGCTGGCAGGCAATCCGGTCAATCCGAGCGGAAACATCACGCTCGAGATCGGGGACAACACCTTCGTCACGCCCACGCACAACGGCACGCAAGTGTTCCTCGATACCGATGCGCTCGAGGCGCTGCGTGCGCTGTCGACGGCCCTCGGCAACAATGATCCCACGGCGATTCAGGCCGCGGCAGACCGCATCACCACGGCGAATAGCAATGTACAGTCGTTGATCGGCACGCAGGGCGCGCGCATCAACGAATTGGAAATGGCTACGGTCAATCTCAATTTGATGGAGTTGGACCTCAAGACGTTCCGTTCCGACTTGCGCGACACGGAAGTGGACAAGGCGATGATCGAACTCGTAGGCAAGCAGACACTGTATCAGGCAGCGATGAGCGCGACTTCGCGCATCCTCGGACTCAGCCTGGCCAATTACCTTTGACGTTGATGAGTCACGCCGTCATGGACCAGCAGGATCGCAGCACCACGACGTACACAATCACGTCACCGGCCATTGGCACGATCGAAGTGAGCGGAGACGCCGTGATGCATTTCACGGAAGCGTTGCGGGGCTTCCCCGATCGTACCGCCTACGCCCTTCTGCCCGCGGCGCGTCAGGGACTCTGGTGGCTGCTCTCGCTCGACGAGCCGCAGACCACCTTCGTGCTCGCCGATCCGTTCGTCGGACACGCCGACTACGGCATCGATCTCGGAGAGTCGGAGCGCGCGGCGCTGCAGATCGTGGACCCCACCGACGCCCTGGCGCTGGTGATGGTCGCGCTGCCGATGACCACGGGCGAGCCGGTGACCGGGAATTTCCGCGCGCCGATCGTGTTCAATATCAGCAAGGGACTCGCGCGGCAGGTGGTCAATCGCGACGAGCAGTATGCGCTGCAGGAACCGATGGATCTGGCGGCGTATCCGGCGCAGGAAGACGGGCTGCGATTGGTGTAAGTAGCGCGCGAGCGTGGCGCGCGTGTGTGGCGCTATTCGTAGAAACTCCGAACGGCATCGACCACGGCCTGCACGTCGCCCGTCGTCATGTACGGGGCAATCGGCAAACTCAGGATCTCAGACTGCAAGCGCTCCGCCACGGGTAACGGTGGCCAGTGCTCACTCGCATACGCGCCTTGTAAGTGGCAGGCGCGCGGGTAGTGCAGCATGGTGCCGATCTGTCGTTGATTTAAATGCGCTTGCAGGCCGTCCCGCTCTGGGCAGCGCACCACGAACAGGTGCCAGACCGGCTCGGTGCCGGCGGGTACGACCGGCGCGGCGACGCAACTGCCGCGAAACGCGTCGATGTACTGAGCGGCCACGGCGGCGCGGGCGGCGTTCTCGGCGTCCAGATGCGGCAGTTTGGCCCGCAGTACGGCGGCTTGAATTTCGTCCAAGCGCGAGTTCACACCAGCCACGTCATGCTGGTATTTGACTTTCGATCCGTAGTTGCGAAGCTCTCGTACGGTCGCTGCCAATGCGGCGTCGTTGGTGGTGATGGCACCGCCGTCGCCCAAGGCCCCGAGATTCTTGCCGGGGTAGAAGCTGAAGCCTGCCGCGTCGCCTAGGCTGCCCGCGCGCTTTCCGTGGTAGCGCGCACCGTGGGCTTGCGCAGCGTCTTCAATCACACGAAGGCCACGGGCGGCCGCGATGGCATTGATCGCGTCCATCTCGGCGGGCTGGCCATACAAATGCACCGGCATGATGGCGCGGGTGCGAGGCGTGATGGCGGCCTCGATCAGTGATGCGTTCAGGGTGAACGTTTCAGCGTCCGCCTCCACCGGCACTGGCGTCGCGCCCACGTGGCTCACGGCCAGCCACGTGGCAATGAACGTGTGCGAAGGGACGATGACTTCGTCGCCCACCCCGATCCCGTACGCGCGCAGTATGAGGTGCAGCGCATCGAGCCCATTGGCGACACTGACGCAGTGGTCGACCTCGCAGTAGGCCGCAAACTCGGCCTCAAAGGCGTCGCACTCTTTGCCGAGCACGTACCAGCCCGAGTCGAGCACGCGGGCGATGCCCGTGGCGATCGCGTCGGCATGGGGCGCGTTGACGCGCTTCAGGTTCAAGAAGTCCATCATGTGCCCCACCGAGCGCGCATGAATTCGCCGTAGTCACGGTAGTAGTCGGCTTCATCGTACTTCTGCGACGCCAACACCATGCAGACCGAGTGCGAAGAAAAATTGTCCAACTCGCGCCACATCATCGGGCACACGTAGAGGCCTTGGAACGAACGATTCAGATGTACGCGTTTCTTGTTCTTGCCGTCGTCCAGCACCACGTCAAAACTGCCCGACATGGCGATGATGAACTGGCTCAATCCCTTGTGCGCGTGGCCGCCGCGCTCTGAGCCGCCCGGTACGTCGTACAGGTAGTAGACCCGTTCAATGCCAAAAGGAATCTGATTGTTGGATTCCACGAACGTCAGGTTGCCGCGCGGGTCTTTGATAATGGGCAAGTCAATGATGCGGCAGTCGGCAATGCTCATGGCGTCTCCGGTCATCGGAGCACCTTCTTGAAGCGGACGGTGTAGGCATCGTGCTCGAGCAGCAATACTTTTGCTGGCACTTTGAATGCGCTGAGTTTGGCTTGGCAGGCTTTACGAATACGCAGGCGCAGCGCATCCGCCTCCTCGGGCTCAGCCAGCACGACCTTGGCGACCACGATGTGCCCCAACAGTGCGTGCGGTTCGCCCGTGACGACGACATCCGTGATGTTGGGCAAGGTCAAAATCACGTCTTCCACCTCGGCTGGGTACACCTTCTGCCCACCCACATTAATCAGGTCGGTGACGCGCCCAAGGATGCGGAAGTAGTCGCCATCCACCTCGACGCGGTCCTGCGTGTTGAACCATCCATCGGCATCGAAGCCGGACGGCGCATTGAGGTAACCCACCATGCGGTATTCGGAGCGTATCCAGAGGATATCGTCGCGCACCTGCGTTTCGAATCCCGCGCCGCCAATCTGCACCCACAGGGAGCCATCGGCGCGAGACTTCGAGCGCAGCACGCCCACCTCCGACAGCCCATACGTTTGCTGCAATTCCACATCAGGAAATCGCGACCGAATACGGTCGAGCGTGGCCTGCGGCATGGTTTCCGTGCCGTACGTGATCCGTTTCAGCGACGTCAGATCGTACTTCTGGCTCAGATCGCTGGCCGCTAATAGCGTCAAGAACGACGGCGTGGTCGGCAGGAGATCAATGCGGTGGTTCTGAATGGCTTCGCAAATCGTGGCAATGGCACGGTTCTCCGTGGTGACCACGGTGCCGAGACTGGCGGTGATCGCGAGTAAGGTATTGATGCCGCCGAAGTGGTCCAGCATCAAGAACGGAATCGCCACCACCGGTGTGCGTGCCACACGAAACTTGTCCATCACACGCCCAAAGTCATGCAGCATGCCTTTGGGTTTGCCCGTCGATCCGGAGGAGAACAAGACCAGGCCCGCGCGGCCGCCGGCGCGAAACTGGCGCAGCAGATCGTTGGGGCAGGGCACGTGGTGCGTTTCGAGCTCCCACTGCACGCCATCCGCGTGAAATCGCACGCAGTGGTCTTGTCCAGAGATCGCGACCGCGTCGTCGACTTCCACGACGGAGCTGCGCGTCATGGGCACGACGGTGCACGCCAACGAGGCCAACGCCAACAGCATGGCAAACACCGTGGGCGAATAGTCCGCGACGACCAGCACGGTGTCGCCACTCTGCACGCCACCGGTACGCAACGCGGTGGCGCACGCGTCGATACTGCGCGAGAGGTCGGCATAGCTGGTGCCGCGCCCTTGGTGAACAAAAGCCAGCGTGCCGTCTGGCGCGCTGTCGAATCGTGTACGCATCCAATCCATAAATCAGCCCGCCACCAGTTCGTTCAACACCAGCGTAATCAGCGCGTACGAGGTGGCGTTGGCCGCGTCGTCATCGGGGAAGGAGACGCCGAAGCCCTCCTCCAGCGCCAGCACCAGATTCATATGGCGCAGCGAATCCCAACTGGGAACGGTGTCCATACTCGCGCTGTCGGTAATGGTGCCGGGATCGATCTCCAGCACCGACGCCATAATGGTTCTCACACGCGCGGCATCAACCATCGTTCAGCTCCACCCAGTTGCTGTCGGCGAAGTGGACCGTGTCCACCTCCGCCTGGTAATGGCGACTGCCGTCGCCGCCGCCGTCGTCGGTGCGTGTGAAACCGAGACGATCAAAGAAGTCGAGCGCCTGTGCATTCTTCGCCGTGGGGAGGTACGCGGCGTGGAGCATCCGTTTGCCGCGCGACCGCGCATCATTGCGTACGGCGTTCCACACCGAAAACTCTACGCCGCGCCCCAACACGCGACAGCTCATCAAAAACGAATGCACCTGCACCGCATCCGGAGCATCGGGCGCGTCGTCGGTAATGAGCACGCCCGTGATGCCGTGGTCAGCCAAGCGGTCATGCACGGCGAAGGAGTACACGGTCGCCGTGGGGCTGTCCATCAACCGTTGTACCTCGCCCGCCTGCAAGCGCTGCGTGGTCATGTTGAACTGGTTGGATTTGTTCACCAGCTCGACGATGCGTGTGATCTGTTCTCGGGCATTCCGGTACAGCCGCACGCGCAGTTGCAAAGAGCGCAAGTAGTCCTCATGGCTGGCGAACTCCGCTTGCTCGGCCTGCGCCTGCGCTACCACGCGGTACTGCAGCGTCTTCGCACGGCTCTCGGCACTGACGCCGCCGGCCATCAGCAACGCACTGATCTCTTGGATCACGGCGGGATAGTCCGTGAGGCGAGCGGGCACCTGAAACGTTCGCACCTGCGGCAATTGCTCGCGCACGGCGGAAATCTCAAAGGCTGAGTCATCTACGAACACCATGCTCTCGAGGCCCACGTTCAACGCCTGTGCCAATCGACGTAGGTTGCTTGGCTTGTCGTCCCAGTTCACTTGGCGGGCCACAATGTGCGCGTCGCGCAGCACCATGTGCGGGTTCGTGTCTAGGACGTCTTGCACATCTTGCGGATTATTCTTGCTGCACAGGCAGAGCAGCGTGCCGTGCTGCTCCAGCGTGCGCACCATCTGCTGCACGGCCCAATAGACATTACCCGGATAGTTGTAGGGATCGAGTGCGACGCCAAGTGCGCCCTCTTCGCCCACAATGCCGCCCCACAACGTGTTGTCACAGTCCAGCACCAGCACTTTGTAGAACACGCTGCCAAAACTGCGCGTGGCCGCGTCGATCTGACGCGCCCACAAGTTCAGGAAGGCCGCGCGGTACGGCGCTTTGCTGCGGTGGTAGAATCTGGCGTCGAGGGCCTGGGCGGCGCCAACCTGCATCAGCAGGCTTTGCGTATCCAGATAGCGCACATTGGCATGGCGATGGGCCATCGCGTGCAGCGCGGCATTGAAGTCGTGCACGGCTGCGGCCACCACACCATCCGCCAGCGCCGCCGTCTGACTGTGCCACGGGTGGCTGCCAGCGAGCAGCACCGTCCCCACGCCCTGGGCATGGATCAACGCGAGCTCCAGCCGCGCCAAGTAGTCGGCAACCGGCGCGTGACGGGCGGTCGCGTCCAACGCCGGCAGCTGTGACTCCCATGCCGGTTGCAGGTTGTCAAAGAACGGCGCAATGAGCACCGTGTCGACACCAGCGGCCACGAAGCGTTGCACGTCGCCCAACACATCGTCGTACGACCCGTTGAGTAGCTCCACGCGTACACCGGCGACATAGCCGTACCGGCGGACGTAGGTGCCGAGCAGATCAAGCGTGATGTTGGACGCGATGCCGAAGGTGTGCGTGCGACCCGGCGCATCGCTGCGATCGAGGGTAGTGATCGCTGCCATGACCTCGGCCATGCTGGCGTCCGAGCGGCGCAGCACCGCGAGCGCGGCATCGTGAGCGACCAGCGCGGCTGCCGTCATGACATGGAGCCTCCACCATTCACGCGCAGACTCTGCCCCGTGATGTAGGCCGCTTGCTCCGACGCCAAAAATGCGACGGCCGCGGCCACGTCCGACGGCGCACCTAAGCGGCGCAGCGGAATCTGGCGCGCCGCCATGAGCTGCTGCTTTTCCGACACCCCGCTGATGAACGCGGTGTCCGTCATCCCGGGTGACACGCAGTTGACCGTGATGCCCGCCGGCCCGAGCTCGGCGGCCAGATAGTGTGTCAGCGTTACCAGCGCACCCTTGGCCAGCGCATACGCGGTCCAGCCCGGCACTGGCACGCCGTCCCATGATTGCGAGCCAATGTTGATGATGCGGCCATACCCTGCCGCGATCATGGCGGGCTTGCAGGCTTGCGCCATGAGCAACGCGCTTTTGACTTGGACGTCGAGCTGCTGCTGCACATCGGCCCAGCGCAGTTCGTCGAGACTCTTGGCCACGATGCGCGGCGACGCGGCATTCACGAGCACACTGATTCCGCCGAACGCACGCGTGGCCGCTGCCACCAGCTGCTCCACGCCGGCAGGCTGCGACACATCGGCTTGCACGGCCAGGGCACGCACGGCGCCGCCGCTACTGACGCGTTGCACCAGGCTCTCCGCCTGCGCGCGGCCGCTGTGGTAGTTGACGACCACGCAAAAGCCGTCGTCGGCCAAGCGCTGGCAAATCACGCGGCCGATGCCACCGGCACCTCCCGTCACCACCGCGACCTTGAGCGGGCCCGCGGCGTCCACCACCTCTGCTTTGGGCGGCTCCAGCACCTTGACCTTGCCGTGCCCGCTCAGCACGACGTGCCCATGTTGGTTCACGATGCGGGTTGCCAAGTCGAGCAATCGATCGCGCTCGTGTTTCGCGAGCACGGTGCAGGTGACCGTGATCGTGTCGCCGAGACGCACGGGCAGATGAAATTCCATGGACTGCGACACCCACAACGCACCAGGCCCCGGCAACTTGGTGCCGATGACGGTGGAGATGAATGACGCGCCCAGCATGCCATGCACCACCACTTCCTTAAATGGCGTACTGCTGGCATACCCGGCATCCACATGCAGCGGATTGTCATCACCGGTCATGTCGACAAAACGGCGGATGTCGGCCTCACTGATGGCTTTGACCAGCGACTCGCTGTCGCCCACTTTG
>CAMBRJ010000006.1 GCA_945870175.1 Gemmatimonas phototrophica | reverse complement strand
AGACGCGGAAAGGTGGCCTCGACGGCGCGCTCCAGCGCACCGCGACTGAGGCAGGCCACGGTGACGATGTCACCGCGCGCGGCGAGCTCCGCGCCGAGCGTGATCAGCAAGCGAGCACCAGGCGTCCACGACGCGGCCGTAGTGAGCACGAGGACGCGCACCGATCAGTCGCTGCCGCGATTGAATTGCAGGGCATGCAGGCGCGCATACGCGCCGTTACGCACCAGCAGATCGGCGTGCGTGCCCTGCTCCACGAGCTGCCCGCGTTCGAGGACGAGAATGCGATCGGCGTGCTGAATGGTGGCGAGTCGGTGCGCGATCACGAACACTGTGCGCCCTTCGAGCAACCGGTCGATCGCTTCCTGCACCAACCGTTCGCTCTCCACATCGAGCGCCGAGGTGGCCTCGTCGAGAATCAGGATCGGCGGATCGGACAACAGCGCCCGCGCAATGGCCAAGCGCTGACGCTGTCCTCCCGACAGGCGCGAGCCACGCTCACCGAGATTGGTGTCCCAGCCTTCTGGCAGTTCCTGAATGAACGACAGCGCGTTGGCCGCGCGGGCCGCCGCGTCGAGCTGCACCTGCGTGACCTTCGTGCGACCGAAGGCGACGTTCGCCCGTACGGTGTCATTAAACAGCACCGTATCCTGACTCACGATTCCCGTGAGCGAGCGCAGCGCATCGAGGGTGATGTGCCGCAGGTCGACGCCGTCGAGCGTAATTCGGCCGCTGGTGGGTTCGAGGAACCGCGGCAACAGGTCGATGAGCGTGCTCTTGCCGGCGCCACTCGCGCCCACGAGCGCAATGACCTCACCCTTACGCGCCGAGAACGACACGTCGGACAGCGCCGGTGCGTCGTCGCCGTACGCGAAGGTCACGTGGTCGAAATCGAGCGAGATCGCGAACGTGGGTGCGGTGATCGTGCCACGATCGGCGGCCGTTTCCGTCGGTGCGTCGAGCACGTCGAAAATTCGCTCAGCGCTGGCCAGCGACTGCTGCGCTGCCGCCGGCACCTGCGACAGCTGCTTGAGCGGCTGCAGCAGGCGCATCACCCAGATCAGGAAGGTGACCAACAGCGCGCCATCGAGCGACTTCTCGACGAGCACCAGACGCGCGCCGAACCAGAGAATCGCGACGGCCATGACGGCGCCAAGCGTCTCCGTGACCGGTCCCGACATCAATGCCAAGCGCCCGATGCGCACGTAGCCCTGTGCGAAGGCGGCATTGCGCGTCACGAAACGCTGTTCTTCGCGCACTTCGGCCCCGTACGATTTGATGAGACGAATGCCACTCACCACTTCCTGCACCATGCTGGTGATCTCGCCCTGCTCGTTGCCCATGCGGCGATATCCCTTGCGCAGCTTGCGCAGCACCGGCTGGAGCGAGAGGACCGTGAGCGGAACCACCACCAGCGAGGCCAGCGACAGTTTCCATGACACGGCGAACATGATCGCGATCGTGGACACCACTTGGGCCGTGCTCCAGATCGACCGGGTCACCAGTTCGGTGACCACGGCCTTGGCGTTCGTGGTGTCGGTGAGCATGCGGGAAATCACCTGGCCCACCTTGTTGGCGGTGAACCAGCTCATCGGCAGCCGCAGCAAGTGCGCATAGAGCGCATCGCGCAGATCGCGCACCACGAATTCTTGCAGCTGCGCGCCGATCTGCCCGCTCAGCCACACCAGCACATTCTTGAGCGTGACCGCCAGCAGCACCAACACGATCACGTTGCGCAGGGATCCCATCTGATTTGCGGGATCGAGCAGAAAGCCGATGGTCGTGCCGAGAATGGCCGACACGACCTTGTTGCTCGGAATGAGCTGTGGCTGCTCGAACAGCGCGTTGAGGAACGGAATCAGCAGCGTGAACGAAAAGACGTCGAACACCGCGGCCAGCAGGTTGAGCGACACCACGCCCACCAGCTTCGAGCGGTGTGGGCGCACGAACGCCCACAACCGTCCCCACAGATCCGGCGGCGCGCTCATCGCGTAACGCTCATCGCGCGCCGCTCATCGCTTCGGCGTGAGCAGGGCGATCGGCAGGATGCACTCCTCGGGCGAGACACCACCGTGCAGGAATGATCCCCGGTACCGACTCTGGTACTCACGCAGCTTGGTGGGATACACAAAGAACGTGTCACCGGCCGCCATCAGCGTGTTGTTGCCGGGGCCGCGGTGCGGCAAGCGCAGGTCGTCGGGATTCGTAAACAGCAACGCCTGCTCGGGACGTTCGGCCCGCAGATCCTCGCCGAACTTGTAGCGTAGGTTGGCGGTGGCATCACGCTTGGCGAAGACGGTGGCCGGAGAATTACAGTGCAGCGCACCATGATCGCTGGTGATGACGACCGAGATATTGCGGCGCGACGCTTCCTTGAGGAGCGTAAACAGCGACGACCGTTCGAACCACTGCTTCGTGATGGCCCGCAGCGCGATTTCATCACGCGCCACTTCGAACAGAATCATCGATTCGCTGCGGCCGTGGGTGAGCATGTCCACGAAGTTGAACACGAACGCATGAAGGCCTTCGCCGGCAATGGCGCCCGGCAAGTGGCGCTCCAGATCGGCGGAGTCGGCGGCGGTCGTGATCTTGTGATAGCGCACAGGGGCCTGCACCTTCAGCTCCTCGAGATGCGCCACCAGCAGATCGCGCTCGTGCAGGTTGAGCGCGTCGTCGTCCTTCTCGCCCCACCAGTCGGGAAAGCGCGCGGCGATTTCCCCCGGGAACAGCCCGCTGAACAGCGCATTGCGCGCGTACGGCGTGGCGGTGGGGAGAATCGAGTAGTAGTGCGTGGTTTCCACGTCGTACAACGGGGCCAGCAGCGGCTCGAGCACGCGCCACTGATCCACCCGCAGGCAGTCGATGACCACGAAAATCGCCTTGCGATCACGCGCCAGAACCGGCATCACGAATTCTGTGACGACGTCGACCGAGAGGGGTGGCCGGTCGCCTTCGAGCTCACGGAGCCAGCGCGGATATTCGGTGCGGATGAACGTCGCGAACTCGCGATGCATGTCGGAATAGAGCCCGCGCAACGACTCGTGCAGCCCCATCTCATCGGCCGCGGCGAGATCGACGTCCCACTGCATGAGCTCCGCAAAGCGCTCGATCCAGCCGCGCCAATCGAGCCCCGCGTATCGTTCGGCCTCGATCGCACGGAACCGCTCCACGAACGCACGGGCCAACGCCTGCGAGCGAATCAGCGGACCTTCGAGGATGCGGGTGACGACCGTCAGCACTTGACGCGGCGTCACCGGCTTCACGAGATAATCACGCATGTTCGCGCCGATCGCTTCCTTGAGCGTCGCGTCCTCTTCGCTCTTGGTGACCATCACGACAGGCATGGTCGGCAGCATCTCGCGGATGTCCTTGTACGCATCCAGTCCGCGTGTGCCGGGCATCTGCTCATCAAGCAGCACCAGGTCGTACGGGCGCCGTCGCAAGAGCTCGAGCGCGTCGTCGGCGTTCGTTGCCGTCTCGACGTGATAGCCCTTGTCTCCGAGCAGGAGTCGATGCGGTTCGAGAAGCTCCGCTTCGTCGTCCACCCAGAGAATCGTTTTTGCCATCAGCGCCATAGGAGAAAGGTACCTGCGCAGCAGGACCACGGTCTAGCCGCGATGCCAGCATGCCGGACGGCTCGCCCTCACCGCACCGGACGCCCTCGGACGCGTTACATTCGAACCGTGCACGCTGAATCCCTTCCCTACGCGCTCGACCCGCTTCGCTTCCCCTTCCCTGCTCTCGCGTCGCTGGCCGGACGTTTGCCGCTGGGAGGAGGACGAGAGGTGGCGTTGGCCGCGCTCATGACCGCCCGGCTGGCGCAGGGCGTGACGACCGGCGAGACCCTCCAGCTCGGCGAGCGGGTCACCCGCGCGGCGGCCGCCAAGGTCTGGCTGGCCTCACTCGCGCTCCCGGCGACGACCCGCGTCCCATTCGCGCGTTGTGTCGAATCGACCACGGGCACGTCACTCGACGTGGCGGGCGCTCTTCGCAGCCTCGTCGCGGCGGCCGGCACGCACCTCGATGGCCCGTCGGTGCAGGAACTCGAGAGGCTCGCGCGCCAGCTCGCCGGCTGATGACGCACCGCACCGACATCTCGCCGCTCACCCGCGTCGTGTCGCGTCTCGACCGAGCCAGCCTCGGCGAGGTTGATCCGGGCCTGGTCCCCACGCGATTCCCTTCGATCGATCGCGCCATCAGCGGGGGCTTCCGCCGCGGCGACCTGATCGTCATCGGGGGCGACGACAGCGCCGGCTGCTCCGCACTGAGCCTCGCCATCGCCCTGCGCGTCTCGCCCCGCGCGTTGGTGTTGACGGGCGAAATGCAGGCCGAACGCGCCTACGAACGGGCGCTCGCGATGGGCGCGAAGGTGTCGTTGGAATCGTTGCGCCTCGGCGCCGTCACCGAGGAAGAACGCGCTCGGCGCGCGGCCGCGGCCGTCATACTCCGCGACCGCGCGCCAGTCATCGAGACGATGACCTCGGGTACGCTGGCCGCCATCGATCGCGCGGTGGAGGCGACGCCCGAGGCATCGCTGGTGGTGGTCGATCCGCTGGAGTGCCTGCTGGATCGCGACTCGGGACGCGATGAGGCGTTGGGCTTCGCGGTGCTCTCGCTGAAACGACTCGCCCTGCAGCGCCATGTTGCCGTGCTGCTCACCGCCCACCTCCCGCAGCTGGCCCGCGAGCGACAAGATCGCCGTCCCCGCCTTCCCGATTTCGGATTGAGCGGAGCCATCGGGACCCACGCCGATCTGGTGCTCGGACTCTATCGCGAGGAGCTGTACGAGTCCGATCTCGGCGTGTCCGGAGCGGCTGAGTTGCTGCTGCTGAAAAATCGGGATGGGGCGAAGGGCTATGTCGATCTGTACTTCGACCACCGGTTCAGCCGGTTCGAGGATGTGCTGGAGGAGTAGCGGGTTTGTGCCCATGGCCGATGGCCGATGGCCCACGGCCGAGAGCTCATAGCCTGAAAGCCTTGAGCCCGGGAGCTGTGAGCTGTGAGCTCCCAAGCATGGAGCGCTCAGGCTATCGGCTATCTGCCGTGGGCCATGAGCCATGCGCCATGGGTTTTCACACCCCGCGCCCCGTCGGCATTATTTTCCCCGACATCGGTTCGGTACACCCATTTCCGCATTCACGGGGCAGGGCGATGGCAGGACATAGCAAATGGAAAACGATCAAGCGCGCGAAGGCCGCCACGGACAGCAAGCGCGGCGCGCTCTTCACGCGGCTGATCCGCGAAATCACCATGGCCGCCAAGCTGGGCGGGGGTGATCCCGGCGGCAATCCTCGCCTGCGGACTGCCATCGACAATGCGAAGGCGGTGTCGATGCCCAAGGACAACATCGACCGCGCCATCAAGAAGGGCACGGGCGAACTGGAAGGTGTGGACTACGTCGAAGTGCTGTACGAAGCGTACGGTCCTGGCGGCGTCGCGATCATGATCCAGGCGGTAACCGACAACCCCACGCGCACCGTGGCCGACGTGCGGCACAAGCTGTCGCGCAATCATGGCAACATGGGCTCCAGCAACTCCGTGGCGTACCTCTTCGAACGCAAGGGACAGATGTCCGTCTCCGCCGCGGGCGTGAACGAAGACACCCTCATCGAAGCCGCGCTCGAGGCTGGTGCCGACGATGTCGTGCGCGACGACACCGAGTTCACGATCACCACCGATCCCGGCGCGCTGCACGCGACCAAAGAAGGACTCGAGTCGAAGAAGTACAAGGTGGCCGACGCCGAGTTGGCCTGGGTGCCCAAGAGCACCGTGAAGGTGGAAGGCTCGGCGGTCGATCAGCTCATGAAGTTGCTCGAAGCGCTCGAAGAGCTCGACGATGTGCAGAAGGTCGACGCGAACTTCGAGATGGACGACGACGCGATGGCCGAGGCGTGAGCCCATCGCTGGTGCTCGGGATCGATCCGGGCACCGCCGTCACGGGGTACGGGGTGGTCGCCTTTGACGGCCGCATCGCTACCCTCGTGGAGTGCGGCGTGATCCGCACCACCGCGAAAGACCCGCTGCCTCAGCGGCTGCTCGAGATACACGAAGGCGTCGAGGAAGTCCTCGCGCGGCACCGTCCCGATACGATGTCCGTCGAAGACGTGTTCTATGCCAAGAATGTGCGCACGACGATCGTGCTCGGTCACGCGCGCGGCGTGATTCTGCTCGCCGCGCAGAAGGCCGCCCTCACGATCTGCGAGTACCCGCCGGCCGAGATCAAGAAAGCGATCACCGGGACCGGCGCGGCTACGAAGGAGCAGGTGCAGTTCATGGTGGCGCGCCTGCTGCGCCTCACGCGTGCCCCGCAACCCGCCGACGCCGCCGACGGCGTGGCCGCCGCGCTTTGTGCCTGTCTCATGTCGTCGCGACCGAAGCTCCCTGAGCTGCCGGCGATGCGCATCCCTCTCTCCAAGCTCGTGAAATGATCGCTCTCGTATCCGGCACGCTCGTACGTCGCGAACTCGATCGCGTGGAAATCCTGACGGCGGGTGGCGTGGGCTACGAGTGCCTCATTCCGCTCTCGGTCTTCGAGTCCTTACCGCAGGAAGGGGCGACGATCACGCTGCACACGCATCTCGCCGTGCGCGAAGATGCCTGGCACTTGTATGGCTTCTCCGATCGCTACGACCGCGCGGTGTTTCAGCGGCTGCTCGTGGCCAAGGGGGTCGGCCCCGCGCTCGCGCTGGGCATCCTGTCGTCGCTCACGCCGGAGCGCGTCGTGCGTGCGCTGCGCGAGAAGGACATCACGACGCTCATGCGCGTGCCGCGCGTGGGTCGGAAGAAGGCCGAGCAGATCATCCTCGATCTGGCCGACAAGATGGACACCGTGGGCGCCGCGCCCGCTGCCACGGGCAACGCCGCCAGCCCGGTCGCCGACGACGCCATTCGCGCGCTCATTGCCCTCGGCTACAACCAGCTCGAAGCTGATCGCGCCGTGCGGGCGGTCGTAGACTCGAGCGGTGGAGCGGATGTGGGAGCGGTGGTGCGAGCGGCGCTCGCTCGCCTCACGGCGAAGTAAGGGGTACGGGGTCGTTACCGTCGATACTGCGTCGCATCCCGCTGGGGCTTCCCGCAACTCGGCACCGTGATCACCTGCCCCGGACGACCACCGGGAATCGGATCCACCAACACACGCGAGCTCTTCTCGGCGTCTTCGCTGGCCAAGTACACGAACATCGCGGTGAGCGTCGCGTTGTGCTTCAGATCATCGACAATGATCTTGTCGAAGGCGTCGCGGTTCGTGTGCCACGTGCTGTTGCTGTAGTCCCAGTTCAGCGCGCCGAGTCCAACCGCCGGTGCGCCCCAGCAGCGGAACGACGCGTCGTCTGACCCCGAGCCGATGCCCGACGGGCCCGAGAGCCGGATGTATTGCGTGAACTGCGACGGCATCTGGCTCATGTACTGCGCCAGGCGCGGTCCGTTTTCCGGATGCAGCCCCGGACCGGTGCTCACCACGCGGCCCGTGCCGTTGTCTTGATTGAAGGCAAACTGCAGCCCCTTGATCACTTCCGGATGATCGGCGGTGAACGAGCCGGAGCCATTCAATCCCTGCTCTTCACCGCTCCAGTGACCGACCAGAATCGTGCGCGACGGCTTCGGATACACGGTCTTCAAAATGCGCAGCGCTTCCATCATCGTGATCGACCCCGTGGCGTTGTCGGTCGCGCCCGAGTGTCCTTCCCAGCTGTCGAAGTGCGCCGACAGTACCACGTACTCGTCGGGCTTCGTGGCACCCTTGATTTCGGCGATCACGTTGAACACCGGCTTGTCGCCGAGCGCTTCCGACTCGGCCATCACGCGCACCTTCGGGCTCTGCTTGTTCTGCGCGAGGCGGAACAGCATGCCGTAGTCTTCGCAGCTCACGTCGAACGTCGGCAACGCCGCGTTGCGCGGTGATCCGAAAATCTTGTTCACGCCCGGATACTGCGAATAGTTCGACTCGAACACGGCCACCGCACCGGCTGCCTTGAGGTCGCTGTAGAACGTCGGCACGCGCTGCGTCACGCCCTGATACGTGGCTGACAGATCGCGCTGCAGTGAGTCGAGCGACGCCTGCGTGCTCGGCATGGCAAACTCGGCGAGCTGCGACGCGGGACGGCAGGTCAGGCGCGGTGCCGACGCCAGCACGATCTTGCCCTTCACGCTTGGCAACCACGCCGTGAACTCCTCGGGCGACTGATAGGGCTTTACCACCACGACGTCGCCATTGGCCCACTTACCCGAAGTGTTGCCGCTCCATGACAGCATGTTGATCTCGAGCACCTTTACGCGCGGCGCCGTAAGCTGGGCGAATGCCGCCCCTCGCTTCCACGAATTCCACGTGCCGTACTGTTCCTTGCGCGCCGATATGCCGAACTGCTTGTAGGTGGCCAGCAGCCAATCCTGCGCGCGATTCATGTTCGGCGAGCCGGTCAGGCGCGGGCCGACGGAATCGAGCAGGGCTTGCGCCAGCGCGCCAGCCTGCGACCGCTGCATCCCTTCTTCCCACAGCTTCAGGATGACGGGATCGGTGGGCGCGTCCTTCCGGACGTATGACGGCGCCGGATCAACCGGCAACGCCTGAATGTTCTTGGCGACCGGTGACGGGCCGCGACCGGGCTGCGCGGAGGCCGCAGTGGTAACGGATGCGAAAGCCGCGAACAGCAGGCCGACGACAGAGGATGTGCGCATTTGGCGTTCTGGTATTCGGTGAGAAACGAGAGAGTCAGCGCGGCGTCAGGCCCGCGGACTCAGTCCATCGACAAGTGACGTGCGGTAGGCCTTCCATGCCGGCACGAAGCCGATCACGACACCCGCGCCCATCACGACGGCGAGATACGTCCACTCCACTGAGCGGAGCGGATGCAGCGCGAGGTGCAACCCGAAGCGTTGTTCGATCGGTCCCTGTGCCACGAACAGCCCGAGATAGACGGCAGCCACCCCGATGATGCACCCGAGCAGCGCCAACAACCCACTCTCGAGCACGAGCAGCGAGATGATCATGCGCGGGCCGGCGCCCACCGCACGGAGAATCGCCATCTCGCGACGACGGGCTTCCAGCGACGAGTACAGCGCGACGAGCATCCCGGTCAGTCCAATCGCCACGGCGAAAATCGCGATCACCCGCAGACCGACTTCGGCGCTACCGATGTTCTGCCACAACTCGCCGAGCGCGACCCCGGGAATCACCGCCGTGAGCGGCTCCACGAGATCGGTGTTCATCTCGCGCTGCAGCATCAGCGCTTCAAAGCGATTCTTGGTCCCCACGAAGAACGCCGTGATCTGATCGTCGCCGTGATCATGCGCCGGTTCAGCATCGACCGTCGCCGCAACCGGGACGCTCTTCTCCGCCACCTTCTGCGCCACCGCCGCCGCCTTCACCTCCGGCAGCGCACTCGGCGGCGGCTCAGCCCCCGGCATCACCAGCGGCGTGCCCGGCGGCGGACTCGCGCCCGGCATCACCAACGGCGTCCCCGGAGGCGGCTCCGCTCCCGGCATCACCATCGGCGTCCCCGGCGGCGGCGCCATCGCTGCCGCACGCGACTTGTTCGCCGAAAGAATCGCGGCGGCTTTCGCGCTTTTTCGTGCCGTTGTCTTCTGCGCGGTTTCCCCCTGCCCCCTGCCCCCTGATACCCTCCCTCCTGCTCCCTCCGCCGACGCCATCGACGACGCAGCAACGGCCATCTCAGGCTCGTGCATCGCCTCAATCCCCTCAAGCGTCACGTACACCGAGCGGTCGATCGGCGTGAACGTGCGCCCGAGAATCCCGACCACATGAAACGGGTGCGCTTCATGACTCGACGTCCCGATGTCGCGGAGCCCATGCACCACCACCACCGGCGAGCCGATCCTGTACCCCAACTTCTCGGCCGCATCGCTGCCGATCACCACCTCGGTGTCGGCCACCGCGGCGCGTCCCGACACGAACACGATCCGTCCATCCTTCCGAAAGCGGTAGCGCTCGTAAAACTCCGGCGTCGTGCCCACCACCCGGAACCCGCGATGACTGTCGCCGAGCGAGTACGGGACCACCCACTTCACGGCCGGGTGCGCCTTCCACCGTTCCATCGTGGACAGCTTCACCGATCCGGACGGCGAGCCGATACCGAACACGGCGCTCAACAACACTTGTAGCGTGCCACCGCGCGCGCCGACGATGAGGTCAACGCCGCGAATCGTGCCGGCGAAGCTATCACGCACGCCGGCCCGCACGTTCTCGATACCAACCAACAACGTGACGCTGAGCGCGATCGACGCCACCGTCAGCGACGTGGTCAGTAACCGGCTGCGCAGCGACGTGAGCGCCAGACGCAGGATCATCATCGCGATGCCCTCATCGTGAGTCCCTCATGCGTCGGCACTCACGTCCGCCGCGCGATTGATCTCCATGAGCTCCACGGTGCGCGAGAAGAGCGGCATCAGCGTGTGATCGTGGCTGACGAAGACGAGCGTGGCCTTGGCCTTCTCGCACGACGCAAACAGCAGCTTGAGAAACTGCTCTCGCCGGTTGGTGTCGAGTGCACTGGTGGGCTCATCGGCGATGACCACCTCCGGGCTGCCCATCAACGCGCGCGCCGCGGCCACGCGCTGCTGCTGGCCCACACTCAGCTCCGCGATCGGCGAATCGAGATACTGCGCGATGTCGAGCTGCGTGGCGATGTCGCGCACCGCGTCGTCGAGCGAGCGTCCGCCCAGTCGTTCGCGTCGCGCCGGCTCGAGTCGCACCGGCAGCAGGATGTTTTCCCGCACCGGGAGATACGGAATGAGGTTGAACATCTGGAACACATAGCCCAGATGCCGCGCCCGAAACGCATCGCGCGCCCCGCCCGACATGGTCGAGAAGTCCTGGCCCAGAATGCGCACGCGTCCGCTGGTCGCCTGCAGCACACCGGCCAGCAGGCCGAGCAGGGTGGTCTTGCCACTGCCACTCGGCCCGTGCAGAAACACCGTCTCGCCGCGGGCAATCGTCAGCGAATCGATCGCCAGTACATCGCGCCCGTGCTTGTACGAAAAGCGCAGCGCGGACAGCTCGACCGCCGGCGTCTCCGTGAGACCGGTGCCGGCGGAAGCTGCCACTGCAGCCCCCTCACTCATTTCGACGAGTAGGGCTCGACCTTGAGTCCTTCCAGCTGGGAGCCCACGGTGCCGTACGGGCTTTCGACGGAGGCAATCTTGAGGCGTCCCGACATCCAGACGGCGTCGAACAAGTTGAGCTTGATCGCCTTCTTGCCACCCATCTCCACCATCACGATCTGATTCGGCGGCGGCGGCGGCGTGTGCACACAGGCGCCGTAGTACGGCACCAGCAGGAACTCGGCCCCCTCTTCCTGGAAGTCATCGAGCGGCACCACGAAGCCCGGAATCCGGACCAGCTTGCCCTCGAGCTTTTTGAGGGTGTCCGTGGACTTGCCGTTGGTGTAGTCGAGGCCGGCCAGCACGCGCCAGTCGATGTTCACGGCGTCTTCGACCAGCGCCTTCGGAGCCGGCGGCGTTTTGGCGACGGCCGGGGCGACCGCGACGCGGGCGGGCGGCGTGGAGCGCACGGGGCGAGCCGGCGTGGTGAACGCCGTCGTGGCACAGAGCACGACGGAGATTCCGGCCAGCGAGAGCACAGGCGAACGGCGGGACATGGCGAATCCTGGGAGCAGGACGAACGGGAGCCCACGCGACGGCGTCGCGGGTCACTCCCGGAAATTTACGCAATCCGGGCGGGAACGCTGTAGCGGGAACAGTGACGGCGGCCAAAGCTGATCGAGCGAAGCCGTCCCCAACAGTACCCCACCCGCGTCGGCCCGTGCCAAGTCGGCACGGTATATTCCCCCGCATGAGCCGCGCCGAAATCACCACGCCGGAAGCCTTGGCCGACGAGAGCGTCGTCGAGCTGTCCCTCCGTCCCCAACGCCTGGTCGAATTCATCGGCCAGCAGAAGGTCAAGGACAGTCTCGGGATCGCGATCGCCGCCGCCCGCGCGCGGAAGGAGCCGCTCGACCATACGCTCTTTTTCGGCCCGCCGGGGTTGGGCAAGACCACCCTCGCCGACCTGATGGCCCGCGAACTCGGGGTGAATCTCACCACCACTTCGGGGCCCGCCCTCGAAAAGCCGGCCGATCTGGTCGGCCCCCTCACCAATCTGCGTGAGGGCGATGTGCTCTTCATCGATGAAATCCACCGCATGCGGCCGATCATCGAGGAGTTTCTCTATCCGGCGATGGAGGACTACCGGATCGACATCCGACTGTCCGACGGTCCCAAGGCACAGACCGTCACGATGAACATCGAGAAGTTCACGCTGGTGGGTGCCACGACGCGGCTCGGCATGCTCACCGCCCCGCTCCGCGCGCGCTTCGGCATCGTGCAGCAGCTGGGCTTCTATCCAGTGCACGAGCTCGAAGTGATCGTCCGTCGCACCGGCGAAGTCCTGAAGGTGGAGATGGATCCGCGTGGAGCGCATGAAATCGCCAAGCGTTCGCGGGGCACGCCGCGGGTGGCGAACCGTCTGCTGCGCCGCGTACGCGATTACGCGCAGGTGTGTGCCGACGGACGCATCACGCTCGAGGTCGCGCAGGCCGCGCTCGAGTTGAACAATGTCGACCATTTCGGACTCGACGACATGGATGCCCGTTTGCTCAAGTCCATCAGTGAGAAGTTTGACGGGGGACCGGTTGGGCTCAGTACGATCGCGGCGGCCATCGGCGAGGATCCGGGGACGATTGAAGAGGTATACGAGCCGTTCCTGGTGCAGCATGGATTTCTGCAGCGGACACCACGCGGACGCGTTGCCACCGCCCATGCCTATCGCCACCTTGGCTACGTTCCTCCTATTGGCGCCTTCGAACAACCCACCCTGTTTTAAGCTCGTCGCCATGACGCCACGGTCCGATCGCTTCGTGCGAGCCACCCGGCATGTGGGCGTATTGCTTCTGTCCGCGTCCCTCGCGATGCGCGCGCTCGTGGCGCAACCGATGGCGTCGCCACCAACGCCGCGGGTCTCTGCCGCGCAGATCGCGGACTCCATCGCGGCGCAGGGCGATACGGCGCGCGCCGTAGCGCTGCTCGACTCCGCAGTGCGACGCGACCGGCGTGACGCCGCGGCGTGGCACCAGCTTGGCCTGTTGCAGTGGAACCAGGCGCGCAGCGCGCGCGCGCCGAGCTTCATGAAGGATCAGAAGAAGATCCGCCTGTTGATCGCCGCCGATACCGCGCTGCGTCTCGCCACGCAGCTCGCGCCCGACAGCGCGCGCTACTGGCTGAGTCTGAGTCGCTTCAACATCCAGTCGGGGGTGTCCACCATGCGATTCGCGTCGAGTGGGCAGGCGCGCGATGGCTTGTCGGCGGCTGAGCGCTCGGGGGAAAAGCTGTTGCTCGCCGAGGCCGCGGACATGGCCGGCATGGCCGCGTGGCGCAGCTATGATGCACTGGCGAACCGCGGACTGACGAGCGGCGTGTCGAAAGTGCAGCTGGGGATCAACAGCAACTGGAATCGCAACAACGCGCGCGACTACGTGAACTCGATCGCCAGCAAAATCGAGCCGCCCACCGGTGACAACGATCATGCCGCGGCGCTTGCCATGTTCTCGCGTGCCGTCGGAGCCGACTCCAGCAATCTCCGTTATAGCCGCCACCTCTACATGGCGTATGCGGAACGCAAGCAGTGGCCGAATCTGGCCACCGTGGCGGCCCTGCGCGCACGCCAGTTTCCGCTCGACTTTCAGGCGCAGCTGGCGCTTGGTCTCGCGTATCATCGTCTCGCCAACGAGAAAGGTGCCACGCGGGCCTTTGACAGCGCCTTCGTGCTGCTGGACGAGACGGAAGCAAATCGTCTCAAGAACCTGTCGCGCATTCTGCGCCCACGGGCGCCCAAGGCGCTGCAGGGACAGATCAGCGACTCGGCGAGCTGGCTCAAGCTGCCGTCGTCGCAGCGCGACGGGCTGGAATCCATGTTCTGGATGATGAGCGATCCGCTCGCGCTCACACAGGAAAATGAGTTCCGGCTCGAGTTTCTCGCCCGCGTCGTGTTCGCCGATTTCCGCTGGACGATCGATGAAATGGCTCTGCGCGGCGCCGATACCGACCGCGGCGACGTGTATGTGCGATACGGCCCGCCGGATTTCGAAATGACGATTCCCGGAGGCACGACCGACGGCAACACGTACTCCGACGGCGGCGTCACGCTGGTGTGGGACTACAACAGCGCGCTCACCTTCTTCTTCGATCTGCAGCCCGGCTTCGCCACGGGACGCGTGTCGCGGTTCGACCGCAATTACGTCGAGACGCTGCGCGACGCGATTCCGGTGTCGTTTGCCAACGTGCCCGCCACGCGATTGCTGGACACCATCCCGATGCGCATCGTCCGTTTCCGGTCCGGCGCCGATTCCAGCGACGCCGTGATCGCGGCCAGCGTGCCGATCGACTCGCTGGTGCGTGCCACTCCGCTCGATCGGGTCCCCGTCGACATCGATCTGCGCATCTTCGATCAGTTCGTAAAAGTTCGCGGTCTGGAGTCCGACCAACTGACGTTCGCACGAGACAGCGCCAACGCGCCGCTCGACCGGGCGTGGACACGACGGGTAGGGCCGGGGATCAATGTGGTGCGCGTCGAAGCGCTGCAGGCCGACAGCAAGCGCGGCGCGCGCGCGATGTCGCGCCTCGACCCGACCACGAACGTCGGCTTCGGCATGAGTGACGTGCTGTTCGGCAACAAGCCGGAGCTGCGGCGCGGTGTCACGATGCCGTCTCGCTGGAGTGACGTCGCGATCACACCGAATGCCGGGAGCGTCGCGCGCGGCAGTGCGCTCGGGTTGCTCTGGGAGATGTACGATCTCGTGCCAAAGAACGGCATGACGACGTACCGCGTGGCGATCACGGTGGAACGTGAAAACCGGATGGGCGCGGCGGGCTTCGCCGTGCGCGTCCTCGACAATCTCGGACGCGCCGTGGGTCGCGCCCAGCAGTTCCGCGATCGCTTCACGATCTCGTTCGACCGTCAGGGCAGCGCGCTCCCCGTGCTGGTGGAGTACCTCTCGCTCGACATGACGCAGGCGCCGTCTGGCGGCTACCGTTTGCGGGTCGAAGTGACGGACCTCGCGAATCAGAAGAAAACGGCTCGTAACACGGCATTCAGGATACGCTGACGCACCAAAACAGTCCGGACTGTTGCGCTGCGGCGCCGATTCAGTTGTCTTTCTGCGCTTCCATGACCGCAATGCCTGCCTCCGTCGACGCGCTGCCCCAGAAGGGCAGCCGCACGTCCGACTATGACTACGAGCTCCCCGAGGAGCGCATCGCGCAGCGTCCCGTCGAGCCGCGCGATGCGAGCCGTTTGCTCGTGGTCGACCGGCGCGACGGCAGCATCGCACATCGCACGTTCCGCGACATCGCCGAATTGATTCCGGCCGGCGACGCGATCGTGGTGAACACCACCAAGGTGTTCCGCGCGCGACTGCTGGGGCATCGCGAAAGCGGCGGTCCGGCGGAGATTCTCTTGCTCCGCCCGATCAACGCGGACCACTACGAAGCGATGATCCACCCAGGCGGCAAACTGCGCCCGGGCCGCGTGGTCACGATTGCCCCCGACTTCCGGGTCGAGATCGTGGACACGACGCCCCGTCACACGCGCATCGTGCGCCTGCATACGAATGGCGACGTGTCCGGCACGATCGAGAAGTACGGACATGTGCCGCTGCCGCCCTATATCGAACGCGCCGACGAATCGGGCGACAGCGCCCGCTACCAGACGGTGTACGCCGACACGGTGGGCTCGGTCGCCGCTCCCACGGCCGGTCTGCATTTCACGCCGGCACTCCTCGACACGTTGCGGGCGCGCGGCGTCGAAACGGCCAATGTGCTCCTGCACGTCGGTGCCGGCACCTTCCGCCCCGTCAGCGACGAAGATCCGTCGCAGCACGTGATGCACGAGGAGTGGTGCGAGCTCACGGACGACACCGCGCAACAGCTGAACGCGGTGCGGGCGCGCGGCAACCACGTGTGGGCGATCGGTACGACCACGGTGCGCACGCTCGAGACGGCCACCGATCCGCACGGCATCGTTCGGACGTATCAGGGCGAGACCAAGATCTTCCTCCGTCCGCCCATCGCGATCCGCGGCATGGACCGGCTGGTCACGAACTTTCACTTCCCGAAGTCCACGCTCATCATGCTGGTCGCCGCGTTCGCCGGCTACGACCTCACGATGCAGGCGTACCGGACGGCCGTGGCCGAAAACTATCGGTTCTATTCGTACGGCGACGCGATGTGCATCCTGTAGGTTTAGACCAGCCGCTTCGGAACTGATCACGCTGAGGCGCAGAGAACGCAGAGGGGTGCCACGTTTGGAGTGGCTCTTTTCTTGAATTGTTTTCGCGGTTCTCTGCGGTTCTCTGCGATCTCCGCGTTCCCTGCGTGATCCGTTCTACGCCCTGGCAGCCGTCCCCGACCTCCCGCGAAGCCCCTTAGTGACCGCCCCTTTTTCTTTCCAACTCGACTCCACCGACGGCCTCGCCCGCGCCGGCCAGTTCACCACGCCCCATGGCGTGATGAACACGCCGCAGTTCATGCCCGTGGGCACGCTGGCGTCGGTCAAGTCGCTCGACCCCGAGGATCTGCAGCGCCTCGGCGCCACCATGATCCTGGCCAACGCGTATCACCTGCGCCTACGGCCCGGCGACGAGATGATCCGCACCATGGGCGGCTTGCATCGCTTCATGCACTGGGACGGCCCGATGCTCACCGATTCCGGTGGCTTTCAGGTGTTCTCCCTGGAAGGACTGCGCACGATCAACGAGCAGGGGGTGGAGTTCCGCAGTCATCTGGATGGGTCGCTACAGCAGTTCACCCCCGAGTCGGTCATGCGGATCGAGCGGAACCTCGGCGCCGACGTGATCATGCAGTTCGATCACGTGGTCCCCGGGCAGACCGAGGCCGGCCTGGCGCGGGTGGCCATGGAGCGCAGCATCCGCTGGCTCGAGCGGTGCCGGGTGGAGTTCGACCGGCTGCTGCGGGAAGACCCCGACGCCCCGACCCCGGTCCAGGCGCTCTTTCCCATCGTGCAGGGCGGCATTCACGCCGACTTGCGGCGGGAATCGGCCACGGCCATCCGGAATGCGGCCGACTGGGTCGGACTGGGTATTGGCGGCCTCTCCGTGGGCGAAGCCAAGCCTGATATGTACGCCATGCTCGATGTCGTCAACGACGCACTCCCGACGGATCGCCCCCGATACCTCATGGGCGTTGGCTTCCCCGAGGATCTGGTGGAAGGCGTGGCCCGCGGCGTCGACCTGTTTGACTGCGTAGCGCCCACCCGTATGGGCCGGACCGGCGCCTTTTTCACGACCACGGGCCGGCGGAGCATCAAGAACGCCGTTTGGCGCCTCGATCCGGGGCCGCTGGACGACGAGTGCACCTGTTCGGCCTGCGGTCGCTTCTCCAAGGCCTACATCCGCCACTTGTTCGTATCGGAAGAGATCCTCGGCCTGCGCCTCCTGAGCCTCCACAATGTACATTTCCTCGTTGCGCTGATGCGCGACGCACGCGCCGCTGTTCAGGCCGGCACGTTCCAGGGCTGGAGCCGTGACTGGCTCGCCCGCTATCACTCACGATCGACGCCTTTATGAGCTTCTCCGTCCTTGCCAGCTTCGCCGCCCTGCAGTTGGGTGGCAGCAGTCAGATCGCCTCCATGATTTTCATGTATGGCGCGATCTTCGCGATCTTCTACTTCGTGCTCATCCGCCCGCAGCAGCGGCAGCGGAAGGTGCACAACGAGCTCGTGCAGGCCCTCAAGAAGGGCGACGAGATCGTCACCGCCGGCGGACTGGTGGGCGAAGTCCTGCACATCGCCCCGGTCAACAAGGATGGTGCGGCAAGCATGGAAGACCGCATCACGATCAAGAGCGGGGAGTCGAAGGTGATTGTCGAGCGTGGCCGCATTTCGCGCGTCGGCTCCTCCACCCCGGCGGCCTGAGGTATCCGTGTCGTTGCTCGATATTCACGTCCTGGGTTCGCCGATCCTTCGTCAGGACACAGAACGCGTCGAGCAGTTCACGCCGGAGTTGCGGCGGCTGGCTGACGACATGTTCGACACGATGGACAAGGCGAAGGGCGTCGGGCTCGCGGCCCCGCAGGTCGGGCGACGCGAACGGATGGCGGTGGTCGAGGTGGATGACACGCGATTCGTCGTCATCAACCCCGAGATCATCCTGAAGGAAGGGTCGGTGCGCGGGGAAGAAGGCTGTCTCTCCATCCCCGAGGTCTACGCCGACGTCGACCGGTTCTCCCGCGTCATCGTGCGCGCACAGGACATCGACGGCGTCTGGTATGAAGTCGAAGGCATCGACCTGCTGGGACGGTGCCTGCAGCACGAAATCGATCACCTGCACGGCCGCCTGTTCACCGACCGCCTCAGTCTGCTCAAGCGTCGCGCCGCGATGCGCGAGTGGGAGTACGAAAAGGCGAAGTACCCGAAGCTCCTGCGCGTGCTCCCCGTCGGCGATCTGCCGAAAGAGCGCGACGCCACCGCACCTGACACGAAGGCATAACCGGAGACCGCCCCACCCGTGCGCATTCTCTTCTGGGGCACTCCCGATTTCGCCGTTCCGCCGCTCCGCGCGCTGATTGGCGAAGGGCATGACGTGGTCGGCGTCGTCACGCAGCCCGACAAGCCGCGCGGTCGGTCGCGCACGCAGCTCGACCCGTCGCCGGTCAAGCGCGTCGCGCTCGAAGAAGGCATCCCCGTGCTGCAGCCCGAGAAACCGCGCGGTGATGAATTCCTCGCCGCCATGCGGGCGCTCGCGCCCGACATCTCGGTGGTCGTCGCCTACGGGTGCATCCTCCCCAAGGCGGCCATCGATCTGCCGTCGCTCGGCACGCTCAACATTCACGGATCCATCCTGCCGGCGCTGCGCGGGGCGGCGCCGATTCAGGCCGCCATTCTCGAAGGCCTGACGGAAACGGGCATCACGATCATGCAGATGGTGCCCGCGCTCGATGCGGGCGACATGCTGCACGTGCTGCGCACCCCGATCGCGTCCGATGAGACGTACGGCGAACTGCACGATCGACTGTCCGAGCTCGGCGCGCAGGCCATTGTACAGGCGTTGGCCATGATTGACACGCAGATTGTCCGACCGGTGGCGCAGGACGACGCGCAGTCGACCTATGCCTCGAAGATCGATCGGGACATGGCGCGACTCGACTTTACCTGGTCGGCCGAGCATGTGTCACGCGTGACGCGCGCCTTCGATCCGCGGCCAGGCGCGTTCGCCAGCCTCCGTGGGGTGGAAACCAAGCTGTTCTGCGCGCGCGTGGTGGGCGAGGGCACGAACGACGATCTCGACGGGCCCACACTGGCGAGCCCGCCGGGTACGGTGCGCTCGGCCGACGACCACGGGCTGCTGGTCCGCTGCGGCGAAGGCGCCGTACGATTCATGGATGTGCAGCCCAGTGGCAAGCCGCGGATGACCGCCGCCTCGTTGGCGCGCGGACGCGGTGTGTCCGTCGGCGACCTGCTCGAGCCCGCGTGAGACACTGCGTGACATACTGCGTGACATACTGCGTGACATACTGCGTGAGAACACTCTGATGGCCGTCGTGAAGAATAAGCCGCTCAATACGCTGGGCATCACCGAGTCGCGCGCCTCGGCGGCGATGGTGCTGGCCGACCTGCGCAATGGTGCGATGCTCGACGCCGCCTTCGAACGGTACGTGGCGCCGCTCGATGCGCGCGACCGCCGTTGGGTGCAGGAGCTGCTCTGGGGGATGCTGCGCACGCGCAACCGGCTCGATGCCATCCTCGCGGAACGCGTGCGTGGCGGCATCGCCAAGATTGATGTCGATGTGGCCGACTTGCTGCGCCTCGGGGCGTATCAGCTGCTCAGCATGGGCAGCGTACCGGCCTATGCCGCCATCGGTCAGACCGTCGAGCTCACGAAGCGTCGACATGGCATCGGCGCCAGCAAGCTGGTCAACGCCGTGCTGCGTCGCATCGATCGCGAGCGCGACACGATCGAGCCGCCGGCGCCGTCCGAACCGCTCGACGCGCTCGCCCAGCAGTATTCGCATCCGCGCTGGGTGATTTCGCGCTGGGTCGATCGCTGGGGCATGGAAGACACCACGCGCCTGCTCGCCGTGAACAACGAGCCGGCGTCGATCACCGTGCGGCCTTATGGGGTGAATCGCGCGCAGCTCGACGACACGCTCAGCGACGCCGGCGTCACTACGCATGACGTGCCGTTGGTGCCCGACTCCATTCGGCTCGGACCCGGCGTCGCGCTCACCGAACTCGGTGCCTTCAAGCAGGGCATGTTCTTCGTGCAGGACCCGGCGGCGACGCTCGTGGCGAAGTACGCGTATGTCCCCGAGGGCGGCGTGGTGGTCGATCTCTGCGCCGCACCCGGTGGCAAGGCGCTCGAGCTCTCGCGCCGCGCGCGGCTGGTGTTCGCGGCCGACGCCAAGATGGCGCGCGTAGAGCGCATGCTCACCGGCTTTGGCCGACTCGATGCGACCAATCTCATTCCCATCGTGTGCGACGCGCGGCATCCCGCCATTGGGGAGGCCGATGTGGTGGTGATCGACGTGCCCTGCACCGGCACCGGCACCTTCCGCCGTCACCCCGATGCACGCTGGCGCTTGCGCGTGTCCGATTTCGCCGTGTTGCCGGCGTTACAGCGCGAGATTCTGCTGGCCGCCGCCTCGATGGTGAAGCCCGGCGGGTTGCTCGTGTACAGCACCTGCTCACTCGAGCTCGAAGAGAACGACGACCAGATCGAGTCGTTTCTCGCCACGCACAAAGAGTTCACGTTGGAGCCGCCGCCGGCGGGCACCGTACCGGAATCCGTGTTGGACAACGGACTCCTCCGCGTATTGCCGCAGCAGCACGGCACCGACGGCGCCTTCGCCGCGCGGTTGCGGAGAACCGCGTAATGGCCGCCGCGAAGAAGCCCGGGACGCGCACGCCGCGCGGACCAAGCGCGAAATCGACGCGCACTTGGCTCATTCGCGGCACGATCGCCGCCGTGGCCGGACTCCTCCTCGGCGGTGCCGGCGGCGTGGTCACCGTGCGCTCGCTCGAACCGGGGCGCGCCAACGCGGTGGATTCGGTGCAAGCCGTGCTCGATAGCATCGCCCGCGGCACGATCCCCGAGCCCACCGCCGCCCAGCGCGACGTGGAATCGAAGCGACTGGCCGACAGCGTGGCGAAGGCTCAGCAGGCCGTCGACAGCGCCGCCGGCGAGGATGTGCTCTTGCCCGTCCCGGATGTGGTCGGACTCGAAGAAGGCCCCGCCCGCGACAGACTGCTCGAAGCTGGTCTGCTCGTGGGTGATGTGCAGTTCCGCGCCAGCAGCAGCCCGGCCGGCGTCGTGCTCGCCACCACGCCGCCCGCCGGCAGCTTGCTCGCCGCCAGCGGCACCGTAGCACTCGTGATCAGCGATGGACGTTCCCCCGCCGACACGCTCTTTACCCCTCAGCTCCATCCGGCGCCATGACCGTTCGTATTGCCCCCTCCGTGCTCAGTGCCGACTTCCGCAAACTCGGCGAAGAGATTGCCATGTGCGACGCCGGCGGCGCCGACTGGATTCATGTCGACGTGATGGACGGCCGCTTCGTGCCGAGTCTGTCATTCGGCGTCAAGGTGATCGAAGCGGCGCGGCGCTCCAGTGCCAAAGTCATCGATGTGCATCTCATGGTCGTCGAGCCCGAGAACTACTTCGATGATTACGTCAAGGCGGGCGCCGATGTGCTCACGATTCATGCCGAAGCGGCCCCGCATCTCGACCGGCAGATTTCGCGCATTCAGTCGCTGGGCTGCAAGGCCGGCGTGGCGCTCAATCCCGCCACACCATTGTCCGTGATCGAAGAAGTCGCGCACATGGTGGACCTGGTGCTCATCATGAGCGTCAATCCTGGCTACGGCGGACAACAGTTCATCGCGTATTCCGTCGACAAGATCGCGCGCGCGCGACTCCTGCTCGACCAAGCAAACAGCCACGCGGCGTTGGAAGTCGACGGCGGCATGTCGCGCGACACGATTCAGCGGTGCTGGGCAGCGGGGGCCGACACGTTCGTCGCCGGCAATGCCATCTTCGGCGCCGCGAATCCGCAGGCGGAAATCGCAGTACTTCGCAGCCTTTGCGTGGAGCACGTATGACATCCAAGCAGCAGTGGCTGGTCGTGCTGGGCATCGTGGCCGTACTGGTCGGCGGTGCAGTCGCAGCCTCGCATTTCCTGAAGGAGGAACTCACCAGTGTCTCGGTGGGCTCCGACGCGCCGGGCTTTGCCGCGAAGATGCTCACGGCCCCGCCGGCCATGAAGACGCTCACCGACTATCGTGGCGACGTCGTGCTGCTGAATATCTGGGCCACCTGGTGCATTCCGTGTCGCACCGAAATGCCGAGCATCGAGGCCGTGCATCAGTCGCTGGGACCGAAGGGGCTCAAGGTGGTCGCCATCAGCATTGATGACGAAGGCGCCGAGCAGAAGATCCAGGACTTCGCGAAGGAGTTCAAACTCACCTTCGAGATGTTGCACGATCCCGCCGGCACGATTCAAGGCATCTACCGCACGACCGGTGTGCCCGAGACGTTCGTGATCGGGCGCGATGGCGTGATCCGCAAGAAGTGGATCGGGGCAGAAGACTGGAACTCGGACGGCAACCAGCGGCTGCTCGCGTCGCTGCTGGCCGAACCCAAGCCGTAGTGAGTCAGGTCCGTCGCGTGGCGTGGCCGACCATCGTGCGGGCGCTTTCAGCAATCGTGCTGGCCGTCGCACTCTGGCTCTACGTTCACGCCGTCCATGTCTGACGGCGTCGCGCACATCGCGCCGCGCCGCGTGCTCGGTATCGAGACGTCGTGCGACGAAACCTCGGCCGCGGTCGTGTACGGCACGCCCACCGACATGCGTCTCGAATCACTCGTGATTCTGTCGCAGGACGTGCATCGGCTGTTCGGGGGCGTGGTGCCGGAAATCGCCAGCCGTCAGCATCTCACCGGCATCGTACCGGCCGTTCGCACGGCGCTGGCCGATGCCAACGTCACCGTGCGTGACCTCGATGCGATCGCCGTCACCCACGGGCCGGGACTGGTCGGCGCGCTGCTGGTGGGCACGAGCTACGCCAAGGCGCTGGGCTTCACGCACAATACGCCCGTCGTGCCGGTACATCATCTTGAAGGGCACCTGTTCGCGACGCTGCTCGAGCACCCCGAGGCCAAGCCGCCGTTCACCGCGTTGCTGGTGAGCGGTGGGCACACGCTCCTGCTGGATGTCGAGGCCTGGGGACGCTATCGCCTGCTCGGTCAGACGCGCGACGATGCCGCGGGCGAAGCATTCGATAAAGTGGCGAAGCTGCTTGGGCTTCCTTACCCCGGCGGTCGTCCGCTGGAAGAGCTGGCGCGCACCGCCGAGTCGCCGATACACCAACATCCGCATCGCTTCGCGCGACCGATGCTGCGCAAGTCGGCCGCGCCGGGCGATGACGATTACTACGATTGCTCGTTCAGTGGTCTCAAGACGGCCGCGCTGTATGCCGTGCGCGACGCCGAAAAGGCCGGCGCGCTCGACATCCAACGCGCCAGTATTGCGCGGGGCTTTCAGGATGCGCTGATCGACACGTTGGCTGAAAAGGTGGCGCGCGCGGTGCGCCAACATCGTCGCACCCGCGTGGTGTTGGGCGGCGGAGTGGCGTGCAATCGCGCGCTGCAGGAGGCGATTCGCGAGCGGGTCGCGCCGCGCGGGACCGTGTTCGCACCCATGCCGAGGTTGGCCACCGATAACGCCGCGATGATCGCCGCCGCCGGGCTGTTCCGTTTTGAGGCCGGCGAACGGGCTGATCCGACCATGACGGCGCACGCATCCCTGCCGATCCCCGGTATCTTTTCGTAAGCGGTAGGGTCTCCGCTCTCTATACTCCTTACTCCGTCCTGACTCCGCTGTGCATCCCATCATCCACCACCCCACCGTGTTCAAGTTCGGCTTTCTCGAACTGACCGGATTTGGACTCGCCGTGCTCATGGCGTTCGTGATTGCGCAGATCATCTGTCAACGCGAGTGCTGGCGCCGTGGACAGAACGCCGAGTCGGACGCGATTCCAGACGTCGTGCTGGCGGCACTGATCGGCACGCTGCTCGGGGCGAAAACCTACTACGTCGTGCTCACGGGCGACCCCTCGGCCTTCTTCAGCCGCGGCGGCTTTGTGTTCTGGGGCGGCTTCATCGGTTCGGTGGCGCTGTGCTATGCCACGATCCGCTACAAAAAGCTGAATTTCCTGAAGATCGCCGACGTGGCCGGCATCGGCATCGCGGCCGGCTATGCCGTTGGCCGCACGGGATGCTGGGCCGTGGGTGACGACTACGGCCGTCCGTTCAACGGCTTCTTCGCGACGCAATTTCCCGAGGGCGCTCCGCCCAGCACGGCGGCAGTCATGTCGCAGCAGTTTGGGGTGCAGTTCCCTGCCGGCACCAACATGGCGGATGTGATCGCGGTGTACCCGACGCAGCTCTACGAGACGATCATGGGGTTTGCGATGTTCCTGATCCTGTGGCGCTTCCGGAAGCATGCGAATCTGCCCGGCTGGCTGTTCGGCATGTACTGCATTCTGGCCGGCATCGAACGGTTCATCGTGGAGTTCTTCCGCGCGAAGGATGACCGGTTGGCGATCGGGCTTTCGGCGGCCCAGCTCATCGGGATCGTGATTTTGACGATCGGCGTCGCGATCGTGGCGATGCGGACAAAGCGGAGTGGTCCGCTGGCGACTGTTTGAGGCCCATGGCTCACGGCCCACGGCGAATAGCTCACAGCCTTAAAGCGCAAAGCCCGGGAGCCGAGCGCGCTTTGGGCACTCGGCTCCGGGGCTTGAAGCTTTGGGGCTGTCGGCTCTCGGCCGTGGGCCATGGGCCGTGAGCCGTGAGTCTAAAAGCCGACTCAGAAGCTCCCCATTGCCTTTCGTGGCGTGTGCTGTGTATACTCCAACATACGCTTTGAGAACCATTCTCATTTAACGCTGTGGCCTCGATTCAGCTTCCTACCCTGCCGTCACCGAACACCGCCGCCGCACGAACCACGTGCGCGCTGAACGCGTGTCCGGCAGGCACCCAGGCGACCGTCGTCGACATCGAGTGTTCCGGCGACGAGGCCTGCCGTCTCCGCTCTCTTGGCTTCTGTGAAGGCACCAGCGTCAACGTCATCGACGCGCGCGATGCCATGCTGCTCGAAGTGCGCGGCACGCGAATCGCGCTGGGTTCGGCCCTCACGGCCGGCATCACCGTTCGGCCCGTCACCACGCGCGCATAGCGCGACTGGCGAGACGCCCGACATGCGGCCGTTGCGTCGCCTGCGCGTCAGGACCCGGTGAGTACTCTCCAGAGCCCTCTGTCGCCCGACGATTCGGCGACCATTCCCCGGCTGGCCGGCCACCGTGCGTTACGGGTTGCCATCATCGGCAATCCCAACACCGGAAAGACCACGCTCTTCAACGCCCTCACCGGGCTGCGTCAGCGCGTGGGCAACTTTGCGGGCGTCACGGTCGAGCGGGTGGAAGGAGGCTTCAAGGGCCCTGACGGCCGCCGTGTGACCGTGCTGGACCTTCCGGGCAGCTATTCCCTGTCCGCTGGCTCACCCGACGAGCAAGTGGCGCTGGAGGTCCTCTTGGGCCGCGACGCGGATCGATGGCGCCCAGACGTCGTGCTCGTGGTGGTCGATGCGGCGCACCTCGAG
>CAMBRJ010000005.1 GCA_945870175.1 Gemmatimonas phototrophica | reverse complement strand
GTGACGGGGTTGGCCGCCTCCTCGCGGAGGGTCACGACGCGATCGGTAGTCATACGTGAAATCTAATCGAACCGAGCGCACGATGGTCGCGACGCGCGCCGTTGCGTTCCTACCGTGGAAGCCCGGGCGACACACCGAACGGGCTCGTGCCGATAATGATGGTGCGGTTCCAGTTCCCGGCGATCAGTCCGCCGGTTGGGAACACGTGTGCCGCGTGGGCACAGTTGGTGACGTTCTGTGACTCGACGGGACTCCAACTGGTACCGTCGTACCGCACGATCGGTGAGCCACAACCGCCGGCATACACATCCCGCGGTCCCGTTCCCATCACCCATTGGAAGTTGATGTTCGGAGGGAACGTCCAGGAGCGCCACACGCCGTCCCGGCGCTCCAACAGCTTGTTGCCAGCAGTGGCAAACGCGGTCAGGCTGTCGAACACCCATACCTTCTGGATCTGCTCGTCAATGCCGCTGTCTTCCTGCTGCCAGAGGCGGCCCCCGTAGACCCAGACACGACCCTCCGTCCCGACCGCAATGAGATGCCGAGCGCCGCTGCCGTGGATGGCGTTGAGCGGCGTACGCGTGCGGAAAATGGTTTGCCATGCGGTGCCGTTGAACCGCATGATGTCGCCATTGTTGAACACGGCCCACGCGGTGTCCCGGGCAACACCCCAGATGCCGGTGGCGGTGGCGGTACTGACGGATGGCCATTGCTCCCACGACGCACCGCGAAAGCGCAAGAACGTGTCGGGTGAGCCGACGGCCCAGATATCGGTCGGACCACTCCCCCAGATCGTGCTGATCGATCGGTAGACGTCCCCGCGCATCGACGACCAAGACGTGCCGTTGAACAGGTCGATGCCACCGTCGCCGCCGCCCACGATGAAGCTGGGGGACGTCGCCCACATGGCGTTGAAGCTCGTGTTGGAGGACAGTCGATTCCACGTCCCATTGCGCCGCACGATCGTGGTAGAGTGGTGGCCGCCCAGCATGACGGTGTTCCCATTCGCCCAGCTGGTGAAGATCCCGCCGAACTGGCCTCGGAATTCCTGCACCAGACGACCGTCCTCGAGACGGAAGATCCAGCCCCCATCACCAAGGGCCCGAATGCTGCCACCGGTGTTGAAGAGCAACCGCATGTTACAGCATGCCGCAGGACGATCGACCGGGATCGTCGTCCACGTGCGTCCGTCATAGCGCTGCACGAGGTAGTGCAAGGCAAGGGAGTGGTCGACGCCGGCCACATACACCTCCGTGGCACTCTTCACGAGCACGTCGTTCCACTCGGGGGCATTCGGAAACGAGACACGCACCCACTGGTCGTTCTCGAGACGCAGCAGGGTGCCGTTGTCCCCCACGATGTACGCGGTGTGCCCGTCACTCGCGATGCGGCGCAGCGTCCGGTTCGTTCCCGAGGGCATGGTACGCCAGCTGGATCCGCGGCCTCGGACGATCAAGCCGTTGTCACCCACCGCGACCACCTCCCCGTCGACCATCACCGCCGCCAGCAGATTCCCGCTGAAGGTGACGGGCTGGCGCACCCAGCCGGCACCGTCATAGCGCCAGATCTGGTTGCCCACCGCGTACACGTCGGTGCGCGATGTGCCGGTCATGCCATTCGCACAAAACCCCTGCACCGTGCGGTAGAAGTCGGCCCGCCAGCTGTTGCCGTCGTAAAACGAAATGGCGCCGCACGTGGCCGCCCACACCGCCTGATCATCGGCGCCCCACACGCCTTGCACCGTGCTGGGAACGTTCCCAAGCGGTCCGGATGCCATCGCGCGCCAGGAGACGGCGGCGCGAAAGGGCTCCACGATGAGCGTCGCCGACGCACGGCGCGTCGAGTCGGCCTCGGGGCGCACGGTGAACTGCACCACCCCTTCCCGCAACGGGGTGATGACCCCAGCGGCATCCGCCGTGGCCACGCTGGAATCACTGCTTTCGATTCGAAGGCGTTGGGACTGCCCGGGCGCGGTGAGCAAGGTGATCAACAACTTGGCGGAACCTTGCGCCATGACGGGGGCGCTCGGCGCCGACACCGAAAAGAGCTCGACCGCGGGCGATTCCACGGGGAGTGACATGGTCTTGCCCTCCCGTGTCGCCGTGACCACCGTGCGCCCGACCGCGCGCGCCGTGACCGCCCCGGTGGAGTCGACGGTGGCGATCGCGGCGTCGGCCGATCGCCACTGAAAGATCCGGCCCGGCAGCACGGCCCCAGTGGCGTCAAATGCCTCGATCGAGGCCCGCACGGCACTCCTGAACGACGCCCGCAGCACGGTGTCCCGACTGGCCAGCCGCGCGGTGACCCTGGGCTGCACACTGGGTGCGGCGGTGCGGCCGCCGCCGATGATCGTGAACGGACCGGCCTCCGTGGAGTCGATCATGACCCCTACGGCATTCAGGAAGCGGACCACCACGATCGCACTGCAACTGGTGGTCGCGCCGCTGCACGGCGCGATGTTAACCGGTACCGTGACCGCCTGCGTAAACTGGTCGGCGGCTCGCGTCTGCCGGCCCAACACGGCTTGGGCACGGTTAGCCGGGACCAGCTGGATGTCCGCACTCGCGGCCTGGATCGCATCGGGGCCGAGATGGACCGCCGGCAGCGTGACCGTGACCTCCGCGCTGGTCTGGAGCGCCGGCGAGGGCGTGTCCGTGACCGCGGTGCAGGCCACACCGCCGATCAGCACACCGAGGGACCACCGGCGCGCGACGCGGGCGGACAAGCGGGGTCGTGGCATTACCACATGGCAAGCAAATAGTACCGCCAACCCGCCACGCCATTCACGATGGTCACGCCGGGAGCCGTCCCAATACCCGTGAGGCCGCAAAAAACATCACCCGCGAGCGCCGGTGCTTGGCTCACGGAAATCCAGGCCTGGCCATCGATGGACATCCAGCATGCCACAAAGGGCAGCTTGTTGTTGGCCACCGAGGCGGACGGCAAGGTCATCGTGTACGACCCCGATGCGTCAAACAGGCCGGTGGCCTCGGATCGGTTCACCAGACCGGACGGCCCCTGCGGCCCCTGCGGACCGGCAGGACCAGTGGGACCGGTTTGCCCCTGACCCCCCGGCGCCCCCTGTGGACCGGCCGGACCCGCCGGACCCTGCGGGCCAGCCGGGCCCATCGCCCCCTCACAGGCCGTCGCGCCCAACAAGGTCGCCGCGAACCACACCACGCGCATCACCTTCATCTCGTGACTCCACGGAAACGCGGGAGATAATCGGGGAACACCACCGACAGGTTCGAGTTGCTCAGACGGCGTTGGACGATCTCGGCAAGCACGTCGCGCGTATCGATGGTCACCCGAAGGTCCTGACCGTCTTCGAGCTCTTCCCGCTCGAGCCCCGGCCAGTCGGTGAGGACCCGCCCGCCAGCAATCGCGGGACCCATCACGAACATCACGCTGGCCCTGCCATGGTCTGTCCCCATCGAGCCATTCTCGCGCGCGTTGCGCCCGAACTCCGTGGTGACCACCAGCGTCACTCGGGTGGACCGGGCGCCTTGCATCACGTCCTGCCAGAACGCGCCGAGCCCCGCGGCCAGCTCCTCCATGACGCCGGCCATCGAACCACCGACGGTGCCCTGATTGGCATGTGTGTCCCAGGCGCCGAGATCCACGTGCGCCGCCTCGAGCCCAACCTCACCCCTGATCAGCACGGCGATCGACTTGAGCGCCTGTCCGAAATTGTCGGTGCCATACGTCGCCCCATTCGAGGAACGGTAGCCGTCGAAGTCCAGCATGCGCAGCATGTTGGCGGTGCCAAGCGCGTCCATGGCGCTGTCACGGAGCGGCGCCCACGCGGTGCTGTACAGTCGCTGGAGCGCCAGCTCCGACGGCGTGTTGACCTGAAACTGGTCGGGTCTGGGGATCGACAGCGTGCGGGGCGCCCCCGTCAGGGTGTGGGGGATGCCATACGTGACCGAGATCGCCCGAAGAGAGGCGTCCGCATTCAATGGGGGGACCATCGCCAGATGCCGAGCGAGCCATCCGCTCTGGATGAGATAATCATCCGGCTTCCCCTGTTCGAGGTACCGCTCCGCCTCGAAGTGCGATCGTGATTTCGTGTACCGCTGCCCCGCCGCTTGGACGAACAGCAGGTCGCCCGCCCGGTACGGCGCCAGCAAGGCCCGCATCGCGGGTGGCAGCATGAAGTGATCGTCGAGCGCACTGCCCCGATTGGGGGATGTCGAATCCGGCCGAGGCACAGAAATGGTGGGTCGGCCGCGATAGTACGCCGCATCGGCGAACGGGACCACCATCGAGAGGCCATCGGCGCCGCCACGCAGGAAGATCGACACGATGATGTCGCGGGCGGTGTCCGCCGACTCGGCGAAGCGCATCTCCGGCATCCACGCCGGAACCACCGTCGCCGCGGCACCGGCGCCCGCCCACTGAAGGAACCGGCGACGATGCACCTGCTCATACTCGTTGCACCCCACGGGGCGCTCGTGACGGTCGGACATGCGTGGCTCCTCAGTAGAACTGAAATTCGGGGGAGATGAGCGCGAGACGGACCGCGTTCTGCAGCCGACTCGTCGTCACCCCGGAGCGGAGCGTATTGCGAATCTCGGTGGCCAGCGGCGCGGACATCTCGCCACCAAACAGGCGCCTATTCATGCCAGCGACCACGCCGTCCACCGTGCCATCCTCGACAAACCCCGCGAAGTCGGTGATGACGCTGCCGCGGCTCGTGTTCCCGTTCTGCGCGAGTTGCTCTGTCGCATTCCACCGATCCACGATCATGCCCGCCCAGAAATCCGCGCGGTCAGGGTAGCCGTCCGGCGTCTGCCAGTTGCCGACGGCATGCCCAAGCGACCCCAGAATCCCCCCGATGCCGTCGTTGTCCGTGCGGTAGTTCACACGCGAACTGACCTCGGCGCCGGTCCCCCGTATGGCGGACACGACAAAATGAAACGGCCGTTTCAGCTTGGCTGGTGCCCGCTGGACATTCGCCGGTGACAAGACCACGCGTAACATGGCCTTGATGTCGCCCTCCTCACCGTAGGCGTTCACGACAGCTTGCACCTGTGTCGCACTGGGCGTGGGCGACACAAACCATTTCAGCAACTTGGTGGCGATATACCGTTTGGTCTTCGGATGACGGATGAGGTGTTCGCCGAAGGCGACGCCCTGCTCCATGCCCGCCGTGCGAGGGCCCGGCGGCGTCTCAGGAAAGGTCATGCCGAAGCACGACTTGGCGCCGAAGTCATGGTTGTATGCTTTGTACTCGAACTCGCCTCGCTCGTCCACCGACCACCCGGTGAGGATGCGCGCAAGCCCATGCACATCCTGCTGCGTGTATCCGCCTTCGACGCCCACCGTGTGCAGCTCCATCAGCTCGCGGGCATAGTTCTCGTTCACCCCCCACTTGGTACTCCACACCTGGTCCAGGTAGTGCAGCATGGCGGGACTGCGCATGGTGGCACGGACCAAGGCGCCGACAGACGCGAGGGCCAACGGACGAATCGCCACCAGATCATGAAACGGCTTGAGACCGCCAAACACCCACAGATTCACGTGAAAGTGGTCGGTCCAGAACTCCACCATGCGCTCCTGAAGCTGCCGCGTGCCCAGAATTGCGCGCTCGGCCACGTAACGCTGGTAGGGATCCAGGACGTACGGCCCCAGCGTGTTGGCTGCCTGGTGAACCAGCGTGTCCCGGGGCGTCAGCGCTTCAAAATCGGAAAACCCACGCGCCAAGTGCTCCTCGCAGGCGCGGTCGTCGATCGCTTCCCAGGCCAACTGCTCCTCGAGATACGCCCCGTACCCCAACCGCTGAACGCGCGACACCTCGGCCGCCGTGATGCCCAGCGAAATGCGGCGAAGCAACCGCAGTTCCGGTGACCGCCATGTCACCTGCTGACCAAGCTGGCTGAAGACGGAGCCGTAGCGATTGGAGGACGCTTGTGCCTCACTCCGCTCCGGGACCGCGCCAACCGCGGCCGCGCCGGCTGCCACCGCAATCCCACTCCGGAGCCAGGCCCGACGAGTCAGCATCGACGCATCGACCCCGTCGCTCGACGGAGAAAAATCTGCGGTCGCTTCCTGGACGGTCTCCGTAGCGTGAGCGGGCATTTCGCCCGCGCGTCCCTGTTCAACCATGTGGCCTCCAACATGGTTCGATCCGACTTCATCCGCACGAGCGGTACATGGCTGCCGTCACTGTGCAGCAAACCGAGCTCATGCGCAAAGTACAACGCGGCGCAGCGAGATGCGAGAAGCCCGACGAGTGGTCTCGCGCGACTGCCGAATGGGCGCGTAAATGCCGACCGTCTTATCGAATTCGCGGTGCCTACTTCAGGGCCGACAGCGGAATGCGGAACGCCCCGCCCGTGTTCGTGGCCGCCACGAGAAATCCGTTGCTGATGACCAGATCAAAAATGGTCTTGTCACCGAGACCGGTGTTCAGCTCGGCCCATGTGTCGCCGTTGGTCTTCGAGTAGAACACGCCTAAACCGAACGCGCCGGCCACGATGAACTGCGCGTTGCTGGCAAAGCCGCGATACGTGGAGGGGGGGAGCCCTCCCGCCAGCTGGGACCAAGTCGCGCCGCCGTCAGTGGAACGGAAGACTCCCGTCCCGATCTCACCGCCGAGAAAAAGGCTGGTGCCCTTCGCCTCGATGGCGCGAAAGGTGGTGGCCGTCAGTCCGGTGTTGCTGGGTACCCAGGTGGTCCCGCCATCGACGCTCTTCATGACCCCGGATCCGACCGTGCCCACGAACACCACATCGCCGAGTGCCGCGATGCTGCGCACGTCCACCCCGGCCAGCCCGGCCGCCGCCCAGCTGTCGCCCTGATTGTCGGAGCGGAAGACACCGCTCGGCCCCACCACGTACAGTCGCGTGCCAGCCTTCACGATCCCGCTGGTACGCGTCTCGGTCATGCCGATGCTACGCGCGCCCCATGTGGCACCCGCATCACTGCTGCGAAAGACACCTTGGCTGGTGGCCGAGTAGAGATACGTCGCGTCATCCGCGAAGCCACGCGTGGGTCCAACGGCGTCGTTGCCGGTGTTCGACGGGCGAAACGTCGCGCCGGCATCGTCCGAGCGGTACACACCGGTGGCACCGCCCACATAGGTGACCGCGCCACGACTCCATGCCGACTGCATGTTGAGCGCCGCGGTGCCGCCACTGACGGTCCAGGAGTCGGCCACCGGTGTCACCGGCGGTGTCATCGGTGCGACCGGCGGGGGATCGGAGACGGCGCTGTTGCACGCGGGGAGCCACACGAGCGCGAGAATGGAAAGCCGCACACATCGGACCAATCGCATCGGTACCTCGTAGGTAACGCAGAGATGGCGCCGCCGCGCGGGCTATTTCGCCGGCGGCAACGCCGCCAGCAGCCGTTCCACGAATCCGTTCACCGACGCATTGCTGTCGATCCAGCGCACCACCGCAACCACATCGTTCACCGGGTCCACGTAAATGATGTTGTTGCCGGCGCCAACGTGCACGAAGGCCTGCGGCGGTGCCGCCGGCACGTACTTGCGGTCGGTGTTCACGAACCAGTTCATGTAGCCGTACGTCGGCTGCGCCGGCGTGGGCGTGAGGGCCTTGGTCACCCAGGCCTCGGAGAGCAGCTGCTTGCCGCCCCACACGCCGCGGCGCTGCGTGAGCAATCCGAAACGCGCCATGTCCCACGCGTTGATCATCATGCCGCCGCCCCAGTGGCCGCCACCGCTCACCGACTGCACCAGCTTGCCGTCGAGCACGATCCACGAGTTGTCGTAGCCGTACCAGCGCCACGTGTTCGACGCGCCAATCGGCTCCATGATTTTGTCACGCAGAATGTCCGGCAGCGGCTGACGCCATACCTGCAACGCCGCCAGCGCCAGCACGTTCACGCGCGTGTCGTTGTACTCGTACGCCGAACCCGGCTCCACGCGTGGGCGTGTGGTCCACGTGTTCACCTGCGGTGCCGGACGATCGGCCCACTCGGGCTTGCCCCACAGCGTGCCTTCCCAGTCGCTCACCTGACGCAGCAGGTGATCCCACGTGAGCCGTTTATTGTGCGGACTGTCGAACGGGCGTAGCCACTTGGCATCGCCTGGCCAATCGGCACCGAGTCCTGTGCTGTTCGGATACGCCCGCAGAATCGGTGGCCTCACCTGCGACACCGTGTCATCCACACTGCGAATGCGACCCGCATCAAAGGCGAGTCCCACCACCGTGCTCAGGAAACTCTTCGTCACGCTATTGGTGATCTCGACCGCGTTCGGATCACCCCACGTGGCCACCACGTAGCCTTTGCGCACGATCACACCCGTGGCGCCACCACGCGGTGCCAGCGGTCCGATCGCCGCCCCGAACGGCTCGCGACCAAAGCTCTGGTAGTGATTGAGCTCGAGATCACGCGGTGTCTTGCTCTCCTTCTCGATCGCAAACGCGATCGCCGCCGCCAACTTCACCGAATCCATTCCCATCGCCGAGGGAGAGCGGCGTTCCCACGCCCCCGCCGGCGGCACGTACGGCGCGACCATCGCGCTCTTCTTCTGCGCCAGCGCGGGCGTGGCCAACCCGACCGCCAGCGCCGTCACACTCACCACTCGAAACCCAACACTCATCACTGCTGTCATGCAATCGGCCCCTTCTTTTTCGCGCCACTGATCACACCCGGCACGTTGTGTTTCTGCAGGAGCGCGTTGAACGCATTCACGTCCACCGTTTCCACCTGCTCCACTTCGGCCTTGAGCGTCTGCCACAGCTTCTCGAGCTCCATCAACCGATCCTTCACCGGCTGCGTGAGTTCGCTGTTGCCTTCCACCTGACCCAGCAGGAAGCCGTACTGGCCGTTAATGCCGTTGGCGTAGTTGATGATGTCCTGACCATTGCCGGCCTTGGTGGTCATCTTCGGATCGAGCGCGCCCAGCTTGGTCGTGAGCGTGCGACCCGCCTTGGCGATCGTATCCGGCGCACTCGTTTCCTTGGCGCGCGTCACATAGCCCTGCACCTGCGTTTTCAGATCACGCACGCGCAGCACCGCTTCGTGAATTTCATTGATGCGGTTCGACAGCAAGTTCGCGACTGAATCCCGCTCGGCCACCACACGCGCCGGCACGTCGAGACGCGGGTCCTGCTTCACCTCGAGCTTCTGCGTGAGCACCGTGGTGCCCATCGTGAGACGCACCGTGTACGTACCGGGCACGACGCGCGCACCACCGTCACCCGGCGCACCAAACAGGAGTACGCCCGCCAACCGCGCCGGTGCGGCACGACGCAGGTTCCAGTTGAACGCATTGAGTCCCGCCTTTACCGTGAGCTTGTTGATCGAATCACCCTTTGTGGCGAACGAGCGTACCACGGTGTTCTTGGCATCCACGAACTCGAGCAGCAGCGTCGCGGCGGTATCGGGCGCCGCCGCCAGGCGGAAGTTGATCACCGCGCCGTACGGCGGATTCTTGCCCGCGTTGCGCGGCGACCCGAAGCCGCCGCCGCTGCCGGCCAGTACCGCGGCGCGCGGCGCGTACAGGTGCATCGCCGCCTTCTCGATGGCATCGGCGCGCTGACGCAGCACCGTGAGATCGTCGAGAATCCAGAAGGCGCGCCCTTCAGTGGCCGCGATCAAGTCGCCGTGCTTCACCTGCAAGTCCGTCACCGGCACCACCGGGAAGTTGCCGCGGAACGGCAGCCACTGCGCCCCGGCGTCGTACGACACGTACACGCCCGTTTCCGTGCCAGCGTAGAGCAAGCCTTTGCGCTCGGTGTCTTCACGCACCACACGTACCGGCTCCCCGTCGCGCAGTCCGTTCACGATGCGCGTGAACGTGGCACCGTAATCCTTCGACACGAAAATGTGCGGCGTCGGGTCGCCCAGGCGATCCTTCCGGAACGACACGTAGATCGTGCCCGCATCGTGCGGCGAAATCGCGATCTCGTTCACCAGGCCATCGCCCCACGCGGCCGGCGTGACATTCGTCCACGTCTTGGCTCCATCGCGTGTGCGCTGAATGAGCCCGTCGTCAGTGCCCACATACATCGTGTTCGCATCATGCGGCGACTCTTCGATCACCACAATCGTGGCGTACACTTCGCCGCCAGCGCCTTCGTTGGTGATCGGACCGCCACCCCAGCCCTGACGCGCCTTGTCGTTACGCGTGAGGTCGCCCGAGACCGGCGTCCAGCTCTGTCCGCGCGTCGTCGTCTTGAACAGCACGTTGCCGCCGTGGTACACGACCTTGTCATCGTGCATCGACACTTCGATCGGCGCTGTCCAGTTGAAGCGGTACTTCGTCTTGTCGGTGGGCTCGGTGAGGTTCATCTCCGGCCACGGCATGATCGTGCGCGTAAGACCATTGGTGGCGTCCTGTTCGTCGATGAGCCCCTGATAGCAGCCGCCGTACACGTAGCGCGGATTCTTGGCGCTCACACCCATGTTGGCGCTTTCGCAGCCAGGGCCTTCGGTCCACTCGCGAATGCCGATGCTACCACCGTCGCTCTTCGACTGGATGATCACCGAACTGTTGTCCTGCTGGCCGCCGTACAGCTTGTACGGAAAGCCGTCATCCACCGCCACGTGATAAAACTGCGACGTGGGCTGATTGTCCTGCGTGCTCCAACTCTTGCCACCGTCCAGCGAGATCGATGCGCCGCCATCGTTCGCGTTGATCAGGTAATTCGGATTGGTCGGGTTGATCCAGAGGCCGTGATTGTCGCCATGCGTGGCGGGCACATTGGCGAACGTGCGCCCGCCGTCGATGCTCTTGAGCAATGGCGCGTTGCTCACCCACACCACCTCGGCGTTCTTCGGATCGGCCGTGATGTTCATGTAATACCACGAGCGCGTCTGAATCAGACGGTCGCCCGACATCTGCCGCCACGTCTTACCGGCATCGTCACTGCGAAACAGGCCACCGTTCTCCGCTTCCACAATCGCGTACACGCGATCGGGATTGGCTGGCGACGCCGACACACCGATCTTGCCCACCAGCTTCGGCAACCCTTCCTGACTGCGCTTCCACGAATCGCCGCCGTCCACCGACTTCCAGATCCCGCTGCCGGCACCACCGCTGCGTACCATCCACGGCGTGCGCTGATGATCCCACATCGCCGCGTACAGAATGCGCGGGTTGGTGGCGTCCATCGAGAGATCACTCGCGCCGCTGAACGCGTTCTCCCCCTTCAGCAGCTGCGTCCACGTCTTGCCGCCATCCGTCGTGCGGTAAATGCCGCGATCACTCGTGCCCTTCCAGCGATCACCCTGCACCGCGACATACACCACGTCGGGGTTGCTCGGGTGCACGCGCACGGCCGAGATCTGCCGCGAGGTGGCGAGGCCGATGTGCGTCCAGGTGCGACCCTGATCGGTGCTCTTGTACATGCCGTCGCCGTACGTCGACGACTGGCCACGGATCGCATGCTCTCCCATGCCCACGTAGATCACGTTCTCGTCGCTGGCCGCCACCGCAATGGCACCGACCGAGCCCGTCTTGAAGAAGCCGTCGGAGATATTGCGCCAGCTGTTGCCGGCGTCGTCGGTGCGCCACAACCCGCCGCCGGTGTAGCCGGCCACGTACGTGAGCGGCTGCGACGGCAATCCCACCGCGGCCACCGAGCGGCCGCCGCGGAACGGGCCGATGTTGCGCCACGACAACGCGGTAAACGTGGTGGAATCGAGCGCCGAGAGCCCGGCCGCCACGGCGCGCGAGGCCTGAGCGCTCGCGACCGTCGGCGCCGCCATAGTCTGAAACAGGACGCCGCAGGCGAGCGACGTCAGAAGAGCAGGAAAACGCATCGGAATACGCATCGGAATACGCCTGGCAGAAGAGGAAAAGGGTACATAAAAAACTACCACCTACCGATACTTCCGGGAGCATGCTCGCCACCCGCTTCCGCTTCCGGCGCACGGCCGATTTTACCGCCCTCCGGCTTGGACGGGCGGTCCTTGGCTACCTCGCGCTCGTGACATCGATCATCACGATGGCGCCGTTTCGCTTTCAGTGGACCCCGGCGCACGGCCTGACCGACCTCTGGAACTGGTCGGACCTCGTGATGAACGTGCTCCTGTTCGTGCCGTTCGGCTTCGTGTATCGGTTCACGCGCCCGCGCGGCGCGCCGCCCGACTGGCCGCGCGTGGTCATCCTGGGCGCGGCGCTCAGCGGCACGATCGAAGCCCTGCAGCTCTTTTCGCCTACGCGGTACACGTCGCTGCAAGACGTGGCCACCAATACGGCGGGTGCGGCCATCGGGGCTTGGGCTTTTGCCCGACTGGCCCGCCGTCTCGAAGACAATCCCTCGGTGCCGTCGCTGGCCCTCGAGCTGCCGCTCATGGGGTTGGTCTATCAGCTCATTCCGCTCTGCTGGTTGATCGGACTCGGCAGCGAAGGTGGGGCACGTCGGTTCTTGGTGTTGCCGGTCGCCGCCATTGCCGGCGCGGTCCTAGGCACCGTGCACGCGGCGTACCTCGCGCCCGAGCGCCAACGCGACTACCGATGGTTGGTCGCCCTCTGTCTGGGCTGGGTGATCGTGGCGGTCGTGCCGGGGGCCGGCGGCGATCTCGGTCTGCTCTGCGCCGGCGCCACCCTCACCATCGGGGTCGCGCTGTTGCGCCGCATGGCCACCGCGCGCGACCGCGCCGCGGACGCACATCGCCGATTCGAACTGCCCACGCTGCGGTTGGTGATGCCGTTGTTCGCCGCGTATCTGGCGCTGTCTTCTCTCTGGCCCCTCGACGCCGCGACGCCGGTATGGCGCTGGATCGTCGCGCTGGCTCCCGCACAGCTGGAGCTCACGCAACCCGTGATGTACCGGCTGCTGGAGCAGGTGGCCGCGTTCACGCTGGCCGGCTACATGATCGCCGAGTTCCACGGGCGCGACGCGGGCGGCCTGCACGCCACGGCAGCGCGGGTGGCGCTGTGGGCGGGCGGGATCTCGCTGCTCGTGGAAGTCGTGCGCGGTTGGTATCCCGACGCCGGCGCGAGCGTGCTGTTGTGGCTCTTCACGGTCGTCGCCGCGCTCTTCGGTGCCTGGATGTACCTGCTGCAACGTGATCACGTGCGGGCGCTCGTGCACCGGCGCCGGTTGCTGGCGGTGGAGCCAGCTGAGGTACGGGCGGCGTAGCGGTTGGCGGGGCTGGTTGTGGGGGAACCGATCACGCAGAGAGGCAGAGGGCGCAGAGAACGCAGAGGCGCGCGCGATCAAGTCAGCGCGCACGTACACGTGATCGCGCTTGATGTTGTTCTCTGCGAGCTCTGCGCGCTCTGCTCCTCTGCGTGATCGGTTCCGCTATGCCGGTGAGCGGCGCCATGCCTCGACCGGCGCCCGGCGCGCTAAGTTCCCCCCATGGCGTTCCGCTACTCCTATCCGCCGCGACTGAAGCGGCTGCTCGGCAGATTCCACTGGACCACGCTGCTCATGCTGGCCCTCGGCATCTGGGCCCTGCCGCGCCTGCTGCCCCACGTGGGCGCACTGGTGAATGTCACCGCGCGCGATCGCAGCACGCCCGCGTTCACCGTGCACACGCTCGCCGATTCCACGATCACATCGCCGTCGCTCCGCGGACGCGTGGTCCTCGTGAACGTGTGGGCCACGTGGTGCTTGCCGTGCCGTGCGGAAATGCCACTGCTCGAGGCCACGTGGAACCGGCACAAGGCCGCCGGCCTCGTCGTGCTCGGCGCGTCGGTCGACCAAGGCGATCCACAAACCGTGCGTGACTTCATCAGCGAGCGCGGCATCAGCTATCCCATTGCCATCGTCGGCGCCGAGGTGATTCGCGAGCTTGGCGGCGTGCGCGGCTATCCCACCTCGATGCTCATTGGGCGAGACGGTCGTGTGCGACATCGCGTCATGGGACCGATCGGACCGCTGTCGCTGGAACCGGCGATCCGGCGCGCGTTGGCCGAGCCATGACTGCGCGCTACCGATACCCCTACCGGTACCCCTGCGCCTGCAACTCGAACAGCTCCGCATAGCGCCCCTTCCGCGCCAGCAGCTCCTCGTGCGTGCCCATCGAATCCACCGTGCCGTCGTTCAGCACCAAGATGCGATCGGCCATCCGCACACTCGAAAAACGATGCGAGATCAGCATGCTGGTGCGCCCCGCGCTCAACGCCTTGAAGCGCTGAAACACCTCGAACTCCGCCCGCGCATCGAGCGCCGCCGTGGGTTCGTCGAGTACCAAGAGCTGCGCGTCGCGCATGTACGCGCGAGCGATGGCCAATTTCTGCCATTCCCCGCCAGACAGCTCCACGCCCGCAGCGAAGCGCTTGCCGATGGGCTGATTGTACGTGGCTGGCAGCCGCGCAATCATCTCCGCTGCCAGGCTCTGCTCGGCCGACCGCACCACACGCGCCGTGTCTTCGCGGGCGTCGATCCGCCCCACCGCGATGTTCTCACCGGCCGTGAGACTGTAACGCACGAAGTCCTGAAAGATCACACCCACGTTGGCGCGCAGCGCATCGAGGTCGTATTCGCGCAGATCGTACCCGTCCAACAGAATGCGTCCTTCGGTGGGCTCGTACAGCCGCGCCAGCAGCTTCACGATCGTCGTCTTCCCGGCACCGTTTTCACCCACCAGCGCCAGCGTTTCACCGGCGTACAGAGTGAACGACAAATGGCGCACCGCCCATCGCTCGGTGCCGGGATATTGAAAGCCGACGTCTTGAAACTCAAAACCGATGGCAATGGGCTTTGGCACATCGCGTGGACGCGCCGGCGAATGAATACGCGACGTGATGGTAAAGAACGAGAACAGATCGTCGAGATACAGCGCCTGACTGGCCGTACTCGAGAAGCCCACCAGCAAACTCGCGAGCAGGTCGCCCAACCGACGGAATGACCCTGCGAGGAATGTGAGATCGCCGATGCTGAACTGCCCGGTGAGCGTGCGCCACGCGATGTACCCGTACGCGGTGTAGTAGCCGGCTGTGCCGATCGCGGTGAGCAGTCCCATCGTGCTCTCGCGCTTGATCGCGAGGGTGCGATTGGCTCGGTACGTGTCGAGCGAGATCTCGCGGAATCGGTCGATCAAAAAGCGGTTTAATCCAAAAATCTTCACTTCCTTCGCGGTTTCGACGCTCGTACCCGTCTGTCGCAGATACTCCAACAACCGACGCTGCTGCGTGCGCGACCATTGCAGCGCGTACTCCAGCGCGTTGAAGTGCGCTTCCCCCACGAACGCCGGCACGAGCGCCACCAACAGCAGCACGATCAGCCACGGCGCGTACACCACCAGCCCGGCCGCGAAGCTGACGATCGTGATCAGCGTCTGGACCTGTCCGAACACCTGCCCCATCACACCCAGTCCCTGATACGTCTGCGTGCGCGCGCGTTCCAAGCGGTCCTGCACCTCGCTGTCCTCGAACTGTTCGAGATCGAGCGTGGCCGAGTGCTCCATGAGGCGGATGGTGGTGCTGATCGAGAACTTCATCCCGAGAATGCGATCCACCAGCGATCCGCTGCGCGAGAGCATGTCCGCACCGATCGCCAGCGCGAACTCGAGCACAATGAGCTGCATCGTGCGATCCAGCAGGCCGCTGGCCACCCAGGCGCTCCACGTGTCGGGGTGCCCCGGTAGCGCCGCCGTGCGGATCACTTCGTCGATGATCAGCTTGCCCACGTACAGCGTGCTCACCGGCAGCAGCGAGCGGATGAGCCGGATGCCGATCGTGGCGATCGTGAGCGGCGCGCTCGTACCCCACACCAGCAGGAACAGCGGCCCGACGTGCCGGAGCGCGCCGAGTCGTTCGCGGAATGACTTGATTGGTGGTGGGGACTGTCTCGGTCGGGCCATGGAGTGAATCTGGATACGCCCTCACGCGCCGGCCATTGTGACGAGTCGATAATTTCCGGTATGCGCTCGCTCTCGTCGTTTCGACTCTGCCGGAACCGCCGCACGGTACGGCTCGGTGCCGTAGCCGCGCTGGCCGCGCTTTCCGCCTGCAGCTCGGGTCGCGGAGAGCGCACCGCCACCGGCACACGCCCCACCGCCGCGCGCGTTCCGATACAGCTCGACGGGCACTTCGACGATTGGACGAGGGTGCCTGTGTGGTCACAGGCCGCCGCGTCGTCTGAACCGCTGCGGGCGGCGTGGGCCACCGATGACGCGCAGTGGTGGTACCTGTCCTTCTCCGTACGCGACAGCGTGAGCCACTCCGCCATGCCGGGCACGCTGCATCTCCTCATCGACGCCGACGACCGCACACAAACGGGCGGCATGGTGTTCGACGCCGCGCTTGGCCTGGCTGGTGTCGATGTGGCGCTCGACCTGTCGCGTTCCGACAAGACACAGGGCAATGACGTCGGCGCCGGTGCCGCCTTGCGCACGGTCGGCCCGACCGGGCTCGGCGCCTCCCGTAGTGCCTACGATCTCGAGGTGGTCGCCCTGCCCTCATGGAGCGCCACCCGCTTCGAACTCCGGATCGCCCGCGGCGGCACCCTCGATGGCTTCGCGCCACTGGGGCGCGCCGTTCGTGCCCGACTGGTCTTTGAATCCACCAGTGGGGCCATCACGGCGCTCCCCGCCGCGCGCTATACGTTCGCCACGCCACTCGACGCGCGCGCCCGAACACCACTCGTGTCGGCCATTCCGTCCACAGCCAACGGTGCCGTGCGCGTAGTGCAGTGGAACGTGTCGGAAGGGTCGTTCCGATCGCCCGCCAACCACGCCGCGCTGTTAGCGGCCGTACAGCCCGACGTGATCCTGCTGGACGAAGCGTACGCCGAAACCTCAGACGCTACACTCGCTGAGTTCTTCGCACGCAACGAGTTGGCGGCGTTGGGTCGATGGCGCTTTGTGTACTCGCGCAGCGGCGGCCGGCAGCACACGGTGGTGGCCACGCGCGATCGCGACATCCGGCCGGCCGCGTCGATGGTGCGCGTGGAATATCCGGCGGGAGTGCTCGACAGTGTACGGGCGATCCTGCCGGCGGCCGCCCAACGGCTGTTCGACATCGAAGCGACGGCACAGCTCTCGAGCACCGGCGCGTGGATCAGCATCGACGGCATCGAAACGTTGTTCGTGCCGCTCGACTTGCAGAGCGGTGGGTTTTTTCGCAATGCGCAGGATCAGTTGCGCGTACTGCAGAGTCGCGCCATCCGCGCAGCGCTGCAGCGCGAGCGCGCCTCCCGCCCCACGAGAAGCGCGTTAGTGATTGCCGGCGACTTCAACGCGATCGGATCGTACGAGTCGATTTACACGCTGCAACAGGGGCTCGACCTCGACGGCTCTAACTTGGCGCTCAGTGATGCATCACGATTAGGCGAGCGGTCGCTCGTCACCTGGACCGACCCCACGGTCGGACAGTTTCTCCCCTCACGTCTCGATCTCACGCTGTACAGCGACGCCGCATTCGAGCGCACCGGCGGTTTTACGTTCAGCAGCGCCGATCTCTCGCCCGCGTTCGCCGCGTCGCTCGGCCTGACGCGCGAGACCTCGGCGCACGCCTCCGACCATCTCATCGTCGTGACCGACCTGCGTCGTCGACGGTAGTCCGCCGGCGGAAGGTCGACCGCGCACGGTGATCCCTCGATCGGTTAGCTTTGCAGCGTGCTCGGGACATGCCCGGGCAGAACCATATTGAGCGGATGAGGCTGGTATGTCGCGGGCGTTTCTGAGAGATGATGCGGAAGGCGAGATGCCGCGCCGCAATTACCACCTGCCGGAGCGCACCGACGCGGGCTACGATCGCGCGTGCGCGCGGGCGCTGCTGGAAGCGGCGCGGGTGAATGAAACGCAACTGGCCGAGCGGGCGACCGGCTACTACTGGGGCGAATCGCTGCTCAAGCCGTTTGTGGAAGAGCTGCGCGTGGAAGCCGAGCAGCAGGGCGACGACCGACTCGAACAGCTGGCTCGGCGTTTTCTGGCGTAACCGCGTCCAATGCGGAAGCGGTACCGGCGCCTTAGGCCTTCGCGGCCTTCCCGGCCTTCCCGGCCTTCCCGGCGTCGAGCTGCGCCTGCATGCGCTTGCGGAACCGATCGGCGATCAGGCGTCCCATCTCCGTTTCCTTCGCCACCCATTCGGCGTTGCGGAACGCAATCGGGTTCACCGCCGCGCGATATTCCGCGAGCCACGGCTCGACGCGCGAAAAGACCAGCAAGCCTTCGCCGTTGCTCTCGAGCATGAAGTCGGCATGCATCACGCCGTGACGCGCCATCGCGTACGTCATCTCCCAGTACGACGTGCACTGACGAAACGCCGCATTGAGGGGATGATCGCCCTTCGTAACCGCAATCACGTCCTCGAGGCTCGTCGGCAAGAACTTGCTGATGACCAACGTGCGCGATTCGCGCATGACGTCCTCGCGACGGAGCTCGTACAGCTTGAGCACGAGCTCAGCGTCGTGATGGTCGGGGTATTCCTTGAGGGGCACGGTCTGCTCGGCGAACGGGGAAGATCAGCCAACGCGCGAGGGCGGCGCGTGGCGCATCACGGAGTATTGTCCGCCGTGAGATGCTTGGCAAGCGAACCACGCACGCGCCACGACCTGCCGTGGCGCTGACAGCACTCAGCGCGCGGTGCCAGCTGCTGACGTAATAGGCGCCGACAGCACATGCGGTTCCCACTGCTGCAACGTGACCCGCAAGCGCCAGGCCGCGTTGTCGGCGGCTGGCGACTCCGGATCGAGCGTCGCCTGCGTGACCACAAAGCCCGGCAGCGACGCCATCTTGCCGCTGGGGAGTCGCTTATGCCACGATCCGTCGTGCAACGGGACATCATCGGTAAACCGACCATCGGAGGCACGGCCGTACACCCGCATCGGATCGAGTCGCAGACTGGCCCCGCTGGCGCGACGGTCCACCGTGATCGCCGACAGCCACAAGCGTCCGGCATACTCCATGACGACGGCCACCTGCACCTGCCTCGTGGACTCGCGCGATGCCATGAGGCGCGCAAAGAAGTGCGAAGCCACCTCGCGACGCTTTGACGCCAACACGACCGGTACGGTGCGCTGCACCGTGCCATCGCCGCCAGTCACCATTTCCTCCCCGGCCGACGGCGATTGCCAGTCGGACGCCGTACCAAGGATGACGCGCAGCGGCACGCCAACCGCGAACGACTTATCGGGATGCAGGACGGTGATCTGCACATCTAGACTCACCGGTCGCGTAATCGGAATCTGGTTCACGCTCAAAGCTACTCGACCGCAGACCGTCGCAGGTGATAATTTGTCCATGCTCGCTGACTTTTCCCCACCGCCCCGCTCCATGATCCCCATCGCCACGCGGGTGCTGTCGATGGCCGCGTTGCTCGTGGCGACCTGGGCCTGCGCGGAGACGCCAGCCACGGCCACGCCAGCCACGTCGACGCCAGCCGCGCGCGTGGACGCGCCACCCCTCCGTTGGGGGGGCGATGCCGAGGGAGGGGCGCCCTTCGTGGAAGCCGATGTGGCCGACCCCACGCGCGTACGCGGCTTCGACGTCGAGATCGCGACGATGCTCGCGCAGGGCCTCGGGCGCGAACCACAGTTCGTTCAGGTCGCCTGGGCTTCCATCGAACAGTCGGTGGCCCGCGGTGACTTCACGATCGGCCTGTCCGGCCTCGAGGATCGGCCGGCGCTGCACGAGCGCTTCGCCGTGTCGTTGCCGTACTACGAGTTCCGTGAAGTCCTTGCCGTGAGAACCGACGACAGTGCCCGCGTTCATACGCTGGCCGACCTGCGAGGCCGCCGCGTGGCCACGCTGGGCGCCACGATGGCCTGGGAGATGCTGCTCGCCGCCAAGAGCGCGCACGGCGTACTGCCGGTGTCGTACGACGATGACGTGCATCCGTACAGCGATCTCGTGAGCGGTCGCGTTGATGCCGTGCTGCTGGACCACGTGCTGGCCGAACGCTCGCAGCGCCGCATCGGCGGCTTCGTCATTCAACCCGACGCGCTGGCCCGCGGCCACTACGTCGCCGTGCTCGCCGCCGGGGACAGCGCGCTGCGCGACTCCGTCAACTTCACGCTGCGCGCACGCATGCGCGACGGCTCCCTCGAGCGCGTGTTCCGCTCGTGGAATGTGTGGGATGCACCGCAAGCGGACTTTCAGCAACAGGTGCTGCGCGACTCCGTGCCGCGCGGCGAGACCCGCACCGCCGGGCGCGACACCGCCACCTCGATCGCCACCTCGATCACTTCGTATCTTCCGGCGCTGTTGCGCGCCGCCGTGATCACGCTGCTGTTATCGCTGCTGGCGATGGCGCTCGCCATCACGCTCGGCGCTGGCCTCGCCGCCGGACGCGTGTACGGCGGGCGACCGCTGCGGATGCTCCTCACCGCGTACGTCGAAATCATCCGCGGCACGCCGGTGCTGCTGCAGCTGTTCGTACTGTACTACGGCTTGTCGGACGTGGTGCGACTCCCGGCCTTCGCCGCCGCCGTGATCGGCCTCGGTCTTAACTACGCCGCCTACGAATCCGAGATCTATCGCGCAGCGCTCGAAGCCATTCCCACGCTGCAGCTCGAAGCGGCACGCACGCTCGGCCTCTCCGAAGGGCAGATCCTGCGACTGGTGCGCGGACCGCAGGCGCTGCGACTCGCGCTGGCGCCCATGACGAATGATTTCGTGGCGCTGCTCAAGGATTCCTCGCTTGTGTCGGTGATCACCGTGGTGGAGCTCACCAAACAGACCGCGATCTACGCCACGAACGCCGGCAGTTGGGCCATTCCGGGAGCCCTGTGCGCCATCGTATATCTGTCGATGTCGCTGCCCTTGTCGCACATGGCTCGTCGGCTCGAGCAGCGATGGAAAATCGCATGAGTCGCGAGATCGCGTTGCGCAGCAACGCTCTGCGGGTGCGTGCGCTGCACGCAGGCCATGGTGATCGGGCCATCCTGCGTGGACTCGACCTCGATGTCGCCGAGGGCGAAGTGTGCGCGGTGATGGGCGTGTCAGGGGCCGGCAAGACCACGGTGCTGCGGGTCGTGGCCGCGCTACAACCCTTCTCATCGGGTACCGTCGAGATCAGCGGCGTGGCACTTCAGCCCGGCGCCGTGCCCCCCGAGTCACAGCTTCGCGCACTGCGTCGGCGTGTCGGCGTGGTCTTCCAAAGTCACGCGTTATTCGAGCATCTCACCGCGATCGAGAACGTCATGCTGGCGCCGATTCACGCGCTTGGGCAGTCGCGCGCCAGCGCGGAGGCCACGGCCGTGCGCCTCCTCGAGTCACTGGGCGTATCGGCCCGCGCGAAGGCCTATCCGCGGCAACTCTCCGGCGGCGAAGCGCAACGCGTCGCGATCGCGCGTGCCCTCGCCCCCGACCCGCAGCTGCTGCTGATGGACGAGCCCACGTCGGCGCTCGATCCCGCGCGCCGTGCCGCCCTCGGCGAGTCGGTTCGCGCCCTGGCCGCCCAAGGCCGCGGCCTGCTGATCGTCACCCACGATGCCGAGTTCGCGCGCAGCTTCGCCGATCGCGTGGTGGTACTGTCGCATGGCGCCATCGCCGAGGAAGGGCCAGCCAGCCAGGTGCTCACGCACCCCGCGCACGACGCCACCGTCCCATCTCCGCGTTGAGTTACCCTTCGCGCGGCGCCGTGAACCCCTGCAACAACGCGCCAAGTGCGATGCCACCGATCGCGTATGCCAGTTCCCAGCTGCCGGCACCGAGCCCCGCGATCGCCGGCCCCGGGCACACCCCGCTGATGCCCCAGCCAATGCCGAAGATCGCCGCGCCAATAATTGTCGAGCGATCCATCACCGATTCGTGCGCGCCGAATGCGCCGCCCAACAGCGGCTGCCGCAGCAGCTTGGGCACGAAGCGATAGGCCAAGAACGTGACCACCACCGCACCGCCCAGCACCAGCATCAGGCCCATGTCCTGAAAGCGCAGGAAGCTGAGCACGACGCGTGGTTGAATCATCGTGGAAAAGGCGAGACCGAATCCAAAGAGCGCACCGGCACCGAGGGCGGATTTCAGCATCGCCTCAGCTCCCCCCAAGGCGCGCCACGACATTCGCCGCCATGAATGCCGTCGCCATGAAGGTCAGCACCGCCAGCAGCGACGGCAGCTTGAGCGACGCGAGGCCGCAGATCCCGTGTCCGGACGTACAGCCGCGCGACATCCGCGCACCGTACCCCACCAGCACGCCGCCAAGCGCGAGTTGCCACGGCGGCATCGACACGGCCACGCGCATCCCGTGGCCGAACAGCAGCCACCACACGAACGCCCCCACGATCAGACCGGCCGCATACGCCAGGCGCCACGCACGGCTCGTCACCAGGCGCGGCTGCTGAAAGAACGGACGGTCCACCACGTACGACCACGTCGACGAATACACCGAGCTCATCCCGCCGATCAGTCCGGTCAGCGTGAACAGCAAGGCGACACCGAGGCCGATACAGACACCACCGATCAGGTAGTGCGCAAAGCCGGCAGGAAATGGAATCATCGTTCTAACTTATCCGTCTGTCCGCACAGGGCATACGTGGCTCACCCTTCCGCTTCCCGACGGGTCACGCGAACGTTCCCCCGTCTCCCCAACGTTCAGCCAACGATCTCGTGCGGCCTTTTCACCTCCTGCGCCTCGGCGTGTTCCTGATGCCCGCGCTTGCCGCACTGGCGCCGGCACGAGCACCGCGCGCCGACGTGCAACGCACCGAAGTGCGACGCGCCGAGGTGCATGGCGCGGTCTACGACAGCATCGCTGGTAAGCCGCTCGCTGGCGCGCTGGTCCAGCTCGTCGCGGCCGACTCGGGGAGCACGTACGGCCGCACGGTCGTGTCGGACTCGCTCGGAGCGTTCCGCTTTGCCGACGCACCGAGCGGCCGCTTCACCCTGGGCTTTTATCACGCGGTGCTCGATTCGCTCGGCCTCGAGCCGCTGCTACGCACGATCACCGTGGCCGACGGCGGGTCCGTTCGCGCCGACCTGGCCACCCCATCTGCCGCGCGATTGCGCATGGCGATTTGCGGGGCCCCCACGCCGCAGAATTCCGGTGCCGTGGTCATGGGCATTGTGCGCCACGCTACCGACCGCGCGCCGGCGTCGGGCGTGACCGTGATCGCCGAGTGGCTTGAGCTGTCGTTTGGCTCCGGCGGCATGAATCGTCGCATGCCCAGACGGTTAGCCACCACACGCGAAACAGGATGGTTTGCGATCTGCCATGTACCGAGTCCGGGATCGATGACACTCATGGCGACGCGCGGCGCGGATAGCACGGCGACCATTCCAGTCGAGGTCTCGAGCAGCGGCTTGCTGCGCCGCGAACTGTATCTCGGTGCCGCCCGCGTCGTGGCCGCTGTCCCGCCACCTCGCGACAGCACCCAGAAGGACTCGACCACCCTCCAGGTTCGACGCCTGCACGTGGGCGACGGTCGCCTCACGGGAACCGTGCGGGCCACCACCGACGGCCGCCCACTGGCTGGCGCACAGATCAGCATCCTCGACGGTCCGCAAACCCGCACCAACGCCCGCGGCGAGTGGACACTCACCGACGCGCCGCCCGGCACTCGGATGCTGGAAGTCCGCGCCGTCGGCTACTACCCCGAGCGACGCGCGGTGGACATCGTCGATACGGTCGCCCCCCTGAAGGTCGCCCTCGCCACCTTCAAGTCGGTACTCGACACCATGAAGATCAGCGCGACCCGCACCGTCGACATGAATCTGGTGGGCTTTCAGGAGCGTCGCCGCTCGAGTGTGGGCCGATTCCTCGCGCCCCGCGATATCGCCGTGCGGCAGCCGTTCGTGACGTCGGAAATCTTCCGCTCCGTACCCGGCCTGTTCCTCGACCGCACCATGGACGCCGAGGAAAAGGTCATGATGCGGGGCCTGTTCGAGGACCGCTGCGAGCCCGCCATCTACATCAACGGCCAGTGGATGAACGGACTCACCTCAGGCGACCTGGACGGATTCATCCGACCGAACGACATCGCGGGCATCGAGGTCTACATGGCGGGTCAGGTCCCGGCGCAGTTCCAGCCCGGGCTTGGCGGCTGCGGCAGTCTGGTGTTCTGGACGAAGTAGGCGAGCCATTGGGAAGACGCCGCGGGAACCGGAAGCGAGGCGGCGGGCGTCTATCTTGCACTGACGTACGTCGTCAGGCGCGCATCGCCGCGCGTGAAGATCCAGACGCCTCGCCACCGGGCCTGCCGTGAAGGCTGAACCGAACACCAGCACGCGCGTGACCAGCATGCACGCCACCGACCCTCGACCCCATGTGGTCATCGTCGGTGGCGGTTTTGCCGGACTCACCGCCGCGCGCACGCTGGCCAAGGGCGATGTGCGCATCACGCTCATCGACCGCACGAATCACCATCTGTTCCAGCCCCTGTTGTATCAGGTGGCCACGGCGGTGCTCAATCCCGCCGACATCACCGTGCCGATTCGCTGGATGTTGCGCGACCAGGCCAACGCGACGGTGATCATGGCGGAGGTGCACCGCATCGATGTGCCGCAGCACACGCTCACCCTCGACGGCGGCAGCAGTACCGTCGCCTGGGACTACCTCATCGTGGCCAGCGGCGCACGGCACGCGTACTTCGGAAACCCGGAGTGGGAGACAAACGCCCCGGGTCTCAAGAGCATCGAAGACGCGCTCGAAATGCGACGCCGTTTCCTGCTCAGCTTCGAAGCGGCCGAGCGCGCCAGCGCCGAAGGGCAGCGCGAGGCACTGCTGACCTTCGTGATCGTGGGCGGCGGCCCCACCGGTGTGGAACTGGCCGGCATGATCCCCGAGATCACGGGCCGGGCCATGAAGCATGATTTCCGCCGCATCGACCCGGCGTCCGCGCGCGTCGTGCTGCTGGAAGCGGGGCCGCGGCTGCTGCCACAGTTCCCCGAAGCGCTCAGCGCGCGGGCCGAACGCGACCTGCGTGAACTCGGCGTCGATGTGCGCACCAACACCGCCGTCACGAGCGTCGACGACGCGGGCGTGACCGTGGCATCGGGCGAACGGATCGATGCGCACACCGTGTTCTGGGGCGCCGGCAACCAGGCCTCACCGCTCGGCAAGCAGCTCGGGGCCCCGCTCGATCGCGCCGGGCGCGTCGTCGTGGGGCCGGACCTCTCGCTCCCCAACCACCCGCACGTCTTCGCCGTCGGTGACATCGCGTCCGTCCTCACCGTGGCCGGGACACCGGTGCCCGCCGTGGCACCGGCCGCCAATCAGATGGGCGCACATGCCGCAGGCGCCATTCTGCACGATCTTCGCGGCACACCACGCACGTCGTTTCGCTACTTCAACAAGGGCGATCTGGCCACGATCGGCCGGCATCGCGCCGTCGCCGCCATCGGCTCGTTGCAACTGCAGGGCAACATCGCGTGGCTGGCGTGGCTGTTCATCCACATTCTGTATCTCGCCGGCTTTCGCAATCGCCTCACCGTGTTCGTGCAGTGGGCGTATCAGTACCTCACCTACCAGCGTGGCGTGCGACTGATCACCGGCACCACCGCGCACCGGTTGCTGAAAACGAGCGGCGATCGTGAGCGGGCACGGGCCGACGCCCGCGACGACGAGATGCCCTCGGCGTAGCTCGATAGTCGGGGACCGGGTCGCCCGGAGGGCCAGTCGTTACCGACGGGCGTCAACGACCTGCGCCGCTCTCCGTATACCGAGTATGTGTCTGCTATTTCAGCGGTTAGTCACCGCCCTGCTGTGTCTCGTTCTGGCGGCCCCCCCGCTGTCCGCCCAACCCAATGCATCGCGGGTGGGGACCGGTGACGCCGCCACGGCGTCTGTCATGACGCGTACGCCCGACGGACGCGTATCGGTGCGGGTCTCGCGGATCACCGAGCGGGTCACTCTCGACGGCACCCTCAGCGAAGCCGTGTACGGCCGAGTCGCGCCCTTCACGGGATTCGTGCAGCAGGAACCGAACGAAGGCGCGCCGGCCACAGAGAAAACCGAAGCCTGGATCTTCTTCGACGAGGAGAACATCTACGTCGCCGCGCGGCTCTACGAAAGCGAACCATCACGCCGCGTCATGAGCGACATGCGGCGTGATGCGCCGAACATGTACCAAAACGACCACCTCGCGGTCATTTTCGACACGTTCAACGATCACCGGAACGGATTCGCCTTCTCCACGAACCGCATTGGCGGACTGCAAGACTTTTCCGCGACCAACGAGCAGCCCAGCACCAACTGGAACGCCCTCTGGACCTCGAAGGCGCAGGACTTCGATGGCGGCTGGACCGTCGAGATCAAGATCCCGTTTCGCTCCATTCGTTTTGCCAGCGGCGCCGAGACGTGGGGCGTGAATATGCGCCGCATGGTGCGATGGAAGAATGAAACGTCGTTCCTGAGCGGCGTGCCGCGCGCGTGGGGCCGACGGGGGCTGACCAAGGTGTCCGACGCCGCCGTCATGACCGGCATCCAAACCCCGAAGGGCGGCCGCAACGTCGACGTCAAGCCGTACGCACTGGGCTCGATGCTCACCAACACCACCGCCACACCGGCCGTGCGCAATGCGCGCGACGGCAATTTCGGCCTCGACGCGAAATGGGGCATCACCCCACAAGTCGTGGCGGACTTCACGTACAACACCGACTTCGCGCAAGTCGAGGACGACGAGGCGCAGGTCAATCTCACGCGCTTCTCCCTGTTTTTCCCGGAAAAGCGTGAGTTCTTCCTCGAGGGGCAGGATGCCTTCGCCTTTGCCGGCGTAGGCGGCGGTGGGGGTGGTGGTGGTGGTGGGGGCGGCGGTGGTGGTGGTGGCGGCGGCGGATTTGGGGCGCCCGGAGTCAGCCCCAACGACAACCTCACCCCCACGTTGTTTTACAGTCGTCGCATCGGTCTCACCAACAGCGGTCCCGCACCGATCATTGGCGGTGGGCGCGTGCTCGGACGATCTGGCCCATGGCAGGTCGGTGCCCTCAGCATGCAGACCGATAACGTCCTCACGGCCAATGCGCCATCCACGAACTTCTCGGTCGTACGCGTCAACCGCGATATCCTGAGCCGGAGCAGACTCGGGCTCATCGCGACGCGGCGTGATCCGGCGGGCGCGATCGGCAACCACCTCGCCGTCGGCGCCGATGCGCAGTTGAACCTCCGTACCGATCTCGCGATCACCGGGTACGTGGCGCGCACCACGCGCGACTCGCTCCAGCGCGACCCAACCAGCTACCGCGCACGCCTCGACTGGAACGGTGACCGCTACGGGGTCAATCTTGAACAGATGTCGGTCGGCGACGGCTTCGACCCACAGGTCGGCTTCCTGC